>JAFCDI010000003.1 GCA_017609755.1 Candidatus Pacearchaeota archaeon | reverse complement strand
TCAAGCAAGCTACGGATGTTTTAGACCCAATAAAAATGGCTGCGACTTGGACCGCTAGTATTACCGCGGCGGCTGGCACTAGTCTTACCCAGTCCTTATTCGCCAAACTTTTTAGATTTGGCAAAAGCTTTCCAAATTGGAAAGCACTCTGGTTCAAACTATCACGCTTGCGCGCATTGTAGATTATTCCTAACTGCTGCACTCCGTAGAGCTGGGAATAGTGTCTCAGATTCCCTCTCAGGGCCTCTCCGCTAAGAGCCCTTATGGATCAGAGGCTTGGTGGGCTATTACTCCGCCAACAACCTAATCCACCGCAATCCCATCCTTAAGCACGAGTTTGAAAGATAAGTCGTTCCAGGGCATATCTTCTATCAGGTGTTAGACTCAGTTTCCCGAGCTTATCCCTGACTTAAGGGTAGGTTAATTACGTGTTACTGAGCAGTTTGCCTTCTCCCTAATTACTAGAATCAAAGAAAAAAACTTGCATGTCTAACTGCAAACCAAAGAGCCGCAGCCGCCAGCAGGATCAACTGGATTTAACCTCATTGATTATTTATTTAATTTAAAAGATAATAATCTCAGCGCATTCTCGAATATAAGATATCAAGAACACTTCACACAAATCCTAACTATTGGCTGTTTTTGAGAATTAACAACTAAGTAACTGCTTTTACATACTTCATACTTTAATCTTTACAAGAATGTTTTTTATTAAAGCACTCATCTTAGTTTACATTAAATTTAGAGATAAACCCTTTATAAACCTTTCTACAGAAAAAATGAGCTTTAGCGACGGTTATTTATTTTCTTTTGCTAATCTTTGTTTAAAATTTTTTTTGATTACTCTATAATTCTATCCTAAAATTTCATATTTTTTTATTAGAATTTCTTATTGGGAGTTGTCATTATCTTTCAATTCCTGCTTTAACCAATTGAATTTTCTATCTATGACTTCAAGCCTATTTTTAATATCTCTTTCATCTAGATCACAAAGTTTCTTTACTAAACCTTTAGAATACAAGTAAGAAATAAAGCTTTCTTTTCTAAATAAAGGCATTCCATTTACTGGGAAATAATCTCCTGTAAAATAAGATATTATCAGATTCATAAAATTCTTTTTTTAATTTATTTCCTTAGATATCAAGATACTCTTCCATCTTTTGGTATTTGTATTAAGATTTATAAGAATAATTATCTTCTAAAATATATGGCCCTAAAAGAATACAAACACAAGAGAAACCTTAAAAAATCAGGTGAACTCAAAGCATCTACCATCCCCCCTTCCAATTCTCAACCTCGCTTGTCCAATACTTCTCCATCCCTCGCGAAGTCGCTCACCTCCACAAGAGCCAAGAAACCTATATTCGTGATACATAAACATTATGCCTCTCATTTACATTGGGATTTACGTCTTGAGATTAATGGAGTTTTAAAATCATGGGCAATACCAAAAGAACCTCCAACTAAAAAAGGAATTAAAAGATTAGCAATTGCAGTGGAAGACCATCCTTTAGAATATGCGAATTTTAAAGGAATAATTCCAGAAGGAAATTATGGTGCAGGAAAAGTTGAAATTTGGGATAAAGGAACTTATGAATTAATTAAAAAAAATTCCAAAGAAATTGAATTTAAACTTAATGGTAAAAAAATGAAAGGAAATTTTGTTTTAATAAAAACAAAATACAGTGCAAAGCCAGAAAAGAGCTGGTTGTTTTTTAAAATATAAATCTTTAAAAATCGTGAGATTTTGTCAAAATTATGCATAATGGAGATTATTCTCTTGTGACAGTTCATGCAAGGATTGTAGATAAAATGTATTTCTTTGGTAAACAAAGAGAGAGATATCTTAAAGAAAGAGAATTTATTCATAAAATAGTAAAATTAGAAGATCTTGGAGATGAATTAATTGACGCAGGCTGTGGAACTGGAATTCATTTAATGCTGTTTTCTGAATTGGGTTATAAAGTTAAGGGTTTTGATTTAAGACAAGATATGGTAAATGTTGCCAAAAAGAGAAACTCTTCTTTAGAAATCGTCCAAGGAGATATGAGGGAATTTCCTTTAAATCATAAGTCAGATATTATTATATGTATGTATGGAGCAATTAATTATCTTGATACTGAAGAAGGAATAGAAAAAACTTTTAATAATTTTTATAATCATCTTAAAGAGAAAGGGGGAGTAATTATTGACACAAGGCATTATAAAAACTTGGATGAGAATATTAAGATTTGGACAAATCCAGAATATACTCTAGCTAAAAGATGGATTAAATCTAAAGACAATATAGGGATTTATAGGGTGTTTTATTCTATACCTTCAGAAGGAATTATGGAAATGGAAGACCATCTACAAATCTACAATATTTTCAAGATCCTTTTTTACTTAAAGATAAACTTCGAAAAGTAGGATTTAATGATGTTAAAATCTTTGATAATTATGAAATTGATTCTTTTTTCACAAAAAATACACAAAGTTATAAGCCAGTGATAGTGGGAATAAAAAATAAAAATGGATAAAGAATTTTATTTACAATCAGAAGAAATAAGAGAAAATATCCGAGAAAGAATTTACAATCGTCTTCGCAAAATTTCCAATAAGAAATTAAAGAACATTATTTTACAAAGAAATTCTACTTCTTCTTTTTTAAAAGGAATTATGGCTTATTATGTTCATGAAGGATTAAAAGGAAAACTCTCTTCCAACAAAAAAATAGATTTAGCTTCTGGAATTGAAATTTTCTGCAGCGCAGGAGCAATTTTTGATAATGCAATGGATAATCACAAAAAAAGAAATGGTAAAACAACTTACCTTAAAGAATATGGACGAGAAATGCAATTTGCAGCCTCACAATATGTGTTGCATGATGGTTTAAAATTTTTATTTCCTTTCATGGGGAGGTTTTCAAAAAGTTTCTCTAATCTTTATAGAATTAATGATGCTGTTTTAGGGATGGTTAAGATGGATTTAGAACAATCTAAAGATTTAGAGGATCAGATAAGAACAATAGAATTAAGTAATGGCATTTTTAATGAAGTCCCTTTACTTATTTCAGCAACAAACGCAACAGAAAATGCAGACAAAATTAATTTAATCAAAAAATATGGTTTTAACTTAGGAACTGCTTTTGGAATTTATGAAGAATTAAGAGACTTATTAGGAGAGCATGGGAGAAGAAGAGCAACGGAGATTGAGAAAGGAAGGGCAATAATTCCTTTACATTATGCTTCTAAAATAGACAAAAATTTTAATTTTAATATTTACTTAAAAAATCCTTTAAGCGAAAAAGACTATAAACTTCTTATAAGGAGATTAAATTCTTGTGGAGCAATAAAATCTACAATTTCTTTAACAAATTCTTATTTAGACAAAGCTTACAACTCGCTTGAAAAGGCAGTTGATCAAGATTGTGTAGACAAATTAAAACCCCTTTCTAGTTCTGTTAAGCATTCTCTAGATTATTTGTTACATAAAGCCACTTTAATTTAATAAAGAAATTAATTCTTTTAATCCCTGAACAGTGTTTTCTAAATTATTTATTTCTTCTTTAGAAAATAATTGCATTTTACTTCCTTCTTCTAGTTTCAATTCTGAAAGAGAGGGCAATAGTTCTGTTTTAAAAATATGACGTTCTTCTCCGTCAAAATCAATTTTTATAATTAAATTTAATTTTTCAAGGTCGAGAACCAATCCTAATTCCTCTTTTATTTCTCTTAGGGCTGCTTCTTTTGGGGTTTCATTTTCTTCAATTCCTCCTCCAAAAATCCCCCATTTACCTGGGCTTAAAATTTTTTTATCATTATCTCTTAATTGAAGAAGGATTTTACCTGATTTAAAAAGGATAACTCCTGCGTAAGCCATAATATAATTTAGAAAGCATATCTTAAAAATATGTTGTTTCTCAAAATCTAACCGCAGTTTCCTAAAATAGCTTCTAACTGAAATTTAATATTAAGATCTTCTTTAGAATTATTAGCATAACCTATTAGTTTTATTATTCCCGCCATTTGATTAATATTTTTTACTTCTTCACTACAGATAAATTTTGCATTATATTTTTCTTCAATTCTTTTTTTATCTTTCTCTAATTGATCTTTTGTTTCTTCAGAATAATTTTGAAGAAAAATATCTTACATGATCTTTAAAACAATGCAAAATTTCTTTTTTCACAAAAAATAAATTACTTATTCCTCTATAAGAATTATTATATTTTAGAATAATACTATTTTTCCTCGCCTGTCCACCATTCTAGGTCAGGAATTTCTGCTTCAATTTTTTTTGCTTTGCAATATCCTTTAGCCAATAAAAAGAAAATTAATCCAAGACTTCTTGGACTTTTGTTATTTCCAATAATAATTTGATTTGCACCTTTTGCAAAATTATTTGTATCACAAATCATTAAAACTTTTTTATTAACATTAATTGTATCATTTAAAGCATTTTTATCTAACCAAGAATCAGTAACAATTGTTAATTCAGTTTCAAAGAAATCCTCTAAATCAGTATTAGTTAAAATTCCTGCAGGATATTTTTTAGTAAAAACTCTTATTCCAGTTAATTCACTGAATTTTTCAGCCGCTCTCCATCCAGCTTGTCTTTTGCAAACTAAAATAACATCTTCTGGATTGAATTTAGATAAATATTCAATAGATTCTTTTAATTTTTCATCAATTAAATCAGTATTAAAAATAGCTAATCCATCTGCTCTTCTTCTATAAACAAAAGGTTTCATTGCAGGAGTAACAACTTTTGTTCCAAGATAAATTCCAGATTTAACATATTCCTCTAAAGGAATCAACATGTCTGTTTTTTTCTTGACTTTAACTTTTTCTTTTAATTCTTCTGTTGTTGTTTCTTCTACTTTTTCCTTAAGCTTTTTTGCTTTCTCTAAAAGCTCTTTCTTTTTTTCTTCAATTGATTTTTCTACGAGTTTTTCTTTTGTTTTAGTAGATTCTGCTTCAGCTGCCTTCTCTAGTTCTTTTTCAGACATTTTTTCTTCTATATTTTTCTCAGTTTTTTTCTTTATCATGGAAAATTAGAGAGAAATTGCTTTAAAAAACTTCCTAATGATTTAGAATCAGATTGAGTAAGGAGAAATTTTTCTAAGTTCGTAGAGGCTTGGTTTTCTTCTAACCTTATTTAGATATCTTCTTTCATTTGAAAACTCTTTAACAGCTTTTCTAATTTTTCTATTAGCTCTTCCAGAATTTTTTCCCATAAGATATTGTCTTTTTCTTATATTTTCTGAAAGCTTATCAATTCTTTCTTGGTTTGTCTTGTCCTCAATTGTTTTACTCATTTTAGATTGTTATTGGTTTTCTTATCTCTTCTATAAATTCTTTAGATTTCTCTGAATTTATTGGACGAGTATATGCTGCTCCACATCTTTCACAATTAACATAAACTTCTATTTTATCAGAAAGAATAATTTTTTCAACATGCCCTTTTTCTTCACAAATCAGTGCAGTTAAACAATTTTTATACATTTCAATTTCAGCTTTTTTCCATTTTATTGCACAATCTTTTTCATCTTTATATGGCTTACAAACATTATAGAAATTACCTTCTTTTTCTTTAACTCCTTTATTCCAGGATTCATAATGTTGTTTAAGTAATCCTGTTAATTCAAAGTCTTTGTTGTATTTTATTTCTCTAATTTCTTTTTTTAATCTAGAAATATTTCTTTTGAATTTTTTTCTGTTCCTGATTATTTCTTCTAAACTTTTTCTTTTAGAATTTATCAACATAATAAAGAGAGGAAAAGGATATTTTTAAAAATTTATATTCTTTATTTAAGAGATTTTTCTATGTCAATAAGTCTTTTTAATTTAGCTTCTCTTTCTTTTCCATCAATTCCACATTTAAAAAAATCAGCACCAAATCCAAATGCTAAATCAGCTAAAATATTCTCTTCTGTTTCTCCGCTTCTATGAGAAAAAATTATTTTTAGATTATTATCTTTAGCAATTCTACAAACTTGACTGACATTTAAAAGAGAACCATTTTGATTTGGTTTAACAATTATTGCATTAATGCTTTTTTCTTCAATTGCTTTTTTTAATCTATTTATATTTGTAACAGTTAAATCATCTCCCACAATTAGAACTTCTGGAAATTTTTTTAGAAATGCTGAAAAGCTTTCAAAATCTTCTTCTGAAAATCCATCTTCAATATAAAATAAATCAAAATTTTTAATTAAATTAGACAAATAATCTAATTGTTCCTCTTTTGTTCTTTCTAAAGGAGGATTCTTATAAATATATTTTTTTCTTTTAGAAAAACTAGATGCTGCAACATCTAATCCAAGAGGCAATTTAGAATTTTTTAAAATTTCTAAAACTTCTTTTTCATTAAGAGAAGTTTGCCAAGCATTTTCATCATTTTTTTTAGCCTTAAAATTTTTGTCTTTTTGTTTTAATAAAAATTTAATCTCTTCTTTTATTTTCTTATTAAGCTCAAAAGATTTTTTAACTGACTTTAAATTAGGAATTAATAAAAATTCCTGAAAATCAGGTTTAGAAGCTCCTTCAGAATGTTTTCCTCCACCAACACAATTTCCAACTAATCTAGGCATGTTTTTATTTTCAGAATTAATTAATTGCCAGATTTCCTTTTTTTGTTCTTTTGCAATTGCTTTTAGAACTGCAGACTCTAAAGCAAAGAGAGTATTTGCACCAACCTGTCTATCCACAATATCTTCTATTCTTCTTAAATCTTCAAAATTTTCTAGAATTTCTTTTGAAAAATACTCTTTAGATTTCTCTAAAAATTCAATATCTTCTTTTAAACTCTTTTTATAAGGTTTTTCTTCATATTTTCCGCGGGATTTTCCATTTGGAGCAGAGGCAGAAAAACTACCAATATTTGTTTTTATTGTCACAGAAATTGTTTTCTCTTTACGAGAATCCAAAATTGTTTTGGCTGACAAACTCTTTATTACAACCATAATCTAAGTAGAAAAAAACTCTTTTTATAGGTTTTGATAATTAATCCTCATCATTTTCAGAATCGTCCTCGCTCTCTTCATCTTCTGGTCTTGCGAGTTCCATTATTTCTCCTTCTTTAGCAATCTCTTCAACTTCTTTAGCTTCAATTTCTTCTTTTTGAGCATCACTCATTTTCTTTTCTTTTGCTTTTTTTAGAATTTCTTCTTTTTTTTCTGGAAAAGGTTTTTTAATTGATATAGGAAGAATATTTGAATTTAACTCAACTTCTGCAATTTTAAGAGAATCAAATTTTATTTTTTCTAAATCTTCTGGACTGAGCTTAATTAATAAAGGAGCATTCATAGCTATTTGAAGAGCCCTTGCTCCAAGAATTCTTGCTTTTTCATATTTAGAGAAATTTTTTTTATTCATCTTACTTAAATATTAATTCTTTTTATTTTAAAAACTTCTCGATTTTTTTGAAAACATCTCTTTCAATTTTTTCATTTAAATCAAGTATTTTATAAAACTCTTCTGTTGTCAAGCTTTTTTCACTTCCTTTTTGCAATGAAGAAATTATTCCATTTGAACTTCCAATAGTTACTCTAGCTTCACTAAGATCTTCTTCTTGCCGAGTAGGATCCACAATTATGCTTTTTCCTATTTTGTGAAGAGTTATAGCAATTGGAATTTCTTTTTTTAATGGAAGTTTAGTATTAGTTTTTTCTTCATATATTATTTTTTCTTCTTTTTCATTATATTTAGGAATTCTAGCATTTTTTAGAGCAGCAATTGCACCAATTCCAGCAGCATCTAGCAAATTTCCATCGTCATTTATAGAATAAATATCTATAAAAAGTGTCCAAACTTTTTCTCCTTTTTTAATGCATAATTTTTCAAATTCAATGAACTTACTTTCTCTAATTCCTCTGTCAATTACTCTTCCTAACTCTATTGTAGGAAATTTTGGAGGTCCATTTTCAAATCTTGGAGAACTCAATGGAAGCAATTCAGCAGTAACCATTAGATTTCCTTTATCTGGAGAATCTGGATATGGCTCTCCAACATTCATTTTAATTCCAACAAGAACTTCTGTTTTACCAATTTTAACTCTTGCAGAACCTTCTGCATTTTGAGATATTCCTGTTTCAATTTCAATATTTCTAAATTCATCTAGTTTTCTTCCATCAAATCTTTTATCTTCTTGAAAATATTTTTTTATTCTTTCTCCTGTTAAATTTGAAGTTTCAATCATCTTCCCCCCCTGAACAAATATCTCCTAAAGTCAATTTTGTTTCTAAACTATAGAGATGTCCTTTGCTTTTATTTAATCTAGCTGAATGTTCACTTGCAATTGAATCAATTTCTCGAGTAATTCTTAAAATTCCTTTAATTGTTGCCTTGAATTTTCTATACTGCTCTGAATTTAGATTTTGTCCTCTAAGAATATTTTTTATTTCTTCTATCTCTCCAGTAAAATAATTGTGCACAACTTCTCCGTTGCTTAATTTAGTTTCTATTTTGTATTGGTTTTTATCCATCATTTTATTTCTCAACTCCTGGCAATTCTTTTAAAGCTTTTTTTTGAACCTCATAAATTTCTTTTCTTGCTTTTTTTGCAAGTTTAAGTGCTTTTTTTAATTCTTCTTTTGTAATTTTTCCATCTAATTGAAAATGAGTTATTTCTTCATTAGAAGTAAGACTAATTGGAATATCTGTTGCACCTTCTCCTTCTTCCCAATCTTCTTCATACTTATTTACATCAACTACTAATTGCTTGTCTAATTTTCCAATTGAAACACTAGAAACCATGTCTTTCATTGGAATTCCTGCATGAGCAAGAGCCATTGCAGCAGCATTTATTCCTGCACATCGAGTAGATGCATTTGCTTGAAGAATATTTATATGAACATCCACAACCATATTAGCGTATTTTTCCAACATAACTACAGGTTCTAATGCCCATTCTGTTATTTTGCTAATTTCAGTGCTTCTTCTGCTTGGACCAGGACGTATTCTATCTGTAACTGAAAAACTAATCATATTATAATTGCATCTTAAAGTTCCTTTTTCAGGATTTTGAGAGTGTTGAGGATGCATTTTTCTTGGCCCATATACAGCAGCAATTGCAATAGTTTCTCCAAATTTAAATATTGCACTTCCATCTGCATTAGGAACTACCCCTACTTTTGCACTCATAGGCCTTATCTCATCTATTTTTCTTCCATCAGGACGTTTAAATTCTTTATTTGTCATTTTTCTTCTCCTGTTCAAACCATTTTTTAATTTCATCAGTTAATCCGGTTGCAAAAGATTTTTCAGTAACAAAAAGTATTGCTTTTTTAGCAAATAATTCTTCTTCTATTTTGTCTCCTTTTATCCAGATTAACCCATTTTGCCCAACAGTAATATTGCATTTTGTTTCATCTTTTATTAAATTTATCATGCTTCCTTCTTTTCCAATTATTCTAGGAACTTTATTTGGATTTACATTCACTATCATTCCTTCGTCTATTCTTCCTAATCCTCTTCCTTTTATTGTAGCGTCTATTCCTCTTTTATTTATTGCTGCTATTTTTAAAACAACCATATCTCCAATATCCATTACTTCGTCTAATCCATCTTTATTTACAAATTTTGGAACTTCTGTTAAAGATAAAAATGCATTTTCAGCAACTCCAATATCAATTACCCATCCTCCAAAAGTAATTAATTCAACTTTTCCAATAACAACATTTCCTCTTCTAGGATTATAAACACCAGATAAAGGAATAACTTTCACTAATTTGTTTGTTTCTTCTGCTAATCCATATCTAAGAGCAAAAATTTCTTCTCCTCTTTTTTCTGTTTCTTCTCCTGGAAGAAAATCATTTCCTTTAGCAATACTTTCTCCAGGTATAACTATTTTTCTATGAGTCATCTTCTTTTATCTCCTCTGTTAAAGCAGAACCATGAGTTTTTCCATTTAATTTATCATAAAAATCAAGAATTATTCCTGAAGGAATATTGACAATTATTTCTAAATCTCCATTGTCTTTCCATTTTTCATCTTCTTTATAAGAAGTCACTAGTCCATATGTTTTTCCTGTATAAATTGCAGGAATAGTTATTTTCACTTTTTTGGTTTCTATTTTTATAGGAATTATTTTTCCTATTTCATCTACAATTTCTTTTATTTGTTCTTCTATTGGAGTATTTTTTATATGTACTTGTGCAGATTCTAATGCACTTTTTATTCTTTCAGGAGTATGAGGATTTTTTGTTTGAGGATCTATTGCATTGTGAGACAAAAAATCTACAATTTGTTTAATTTTTTGTTCAAATTCTGCACTTCGATGTTCTTGTGTTAATTGAACTTCTCCCTCTTTAACAATTTTTTTAACAATTTCTGGAATTTCACTTGTTCCAAAAGCATTTTCTAAATCTTCTTTTGAAGGAACTAATCCTTTTTTAGAATCAGTGAAAATTTTATCTCCTTCTGCCTCAATTGAGGCTAATTCTCCTTTTTTAAATTTAAGAGCATTTTCCAAGTCTACAATAATTTCAAAATTTTTTCCTGCTTTTTTAATTCGTGCTAAAGTAGTAGTCATAATTTTTTAATATTTTCTCCTTCTAATCTTTCTAATTTTCCTTTTTCTTTTGGAATATAAACTAATTCAAATCTTTCAATATTAAAATCTTTTCCTTTAATTTCTTTAAATATTTCAAGAACAAGATTTACTCCTGACTTAATACTTAATTCTCCTTTATATTTCTCTCTTAATCTTTCTTTTATTTTATCATCGTTTTCTCCAATTGCATGAGCTCTATAAGACAAATAATTTCCTGTTATATCACTTGTAAATAGTTCTGGTTTTCCTTCATTTAATCCAGCAATCATTAGAGAAACACCAAAAGGTCTAGCGCCTCCATATTGTGTAAATTGCTGTTTTACATTTGAAATCTCTTTTATTACTAATTCTGGTTCTACTGGAGAATCATAAGTAATTCTATTTTGTTGAGCCAATATCTGTGCTCTTTCAATTAAAACTCTGGCATCAGCAATAATTCCTGCAACACTTCCTATAATATGAGAATCAATTTCATATATTTTATTTGTAGATTTTTCAAGAATTAATTTATCTCTAATTCTTTTGTCAGCAATTATAAAGACTCCATCAGAACAAACCATTCCAACACTTGAGCTTCCAAGTCTAACTGTTTTTTCTGCATATTCTACTTGAAGCAAATGTCCTTCAGGTGAAAACATTGTAGCTGTTCTATCATATCCCATTGCTTGATGTTGTATATCTGTTAGCATTTCCATTTTAATGTTTCTATAATTTCCAATAAAGTACATTTAGTTTATTTAATTTTTTTGTTTTCATTTTCTAATTTTAGAGAATTTTATAATCAAATTCAAAATCCTTTAATCTTCTCTTCAAAAAATTTAAGAAATTAGCGTTTTTAAGGTTTTCTATATGCTTCTTTTTCTTCACTATTTATCTTTTTGTGGCATTTATAATGAATTAAATAAGAATCCTTACTAAAAGTCACGACTCCTAGAGAATCATAAGTTCCATCAGCATATTCATTTAAAATCTCTTCAACATGTTCTATTTTTGTTATTTTGCCTCTTTCTTTTAATATTTTTTCAATTAAAGAATTAGTTTTTTCTTCATTTAATTTTTCACTACTGTAAAAAGGAATTAAGCTAATATAATCTCTTTACAAAATATCTTTTTAAATAGAGAAATTTCTATAAAATATCTTCTTATATAAAGTTTATAATAATTATTGTAGATAAATGCTTATTTCTTATTTAAACCCTTTAAAGTTCCAGAGACTCTTTTAACAGTTATTTTTTCAGGCCAAATTACTAAAGCTGCTCTAACTTTGTCCACACTCTTTCTATTTATAGAGATAATTGCACTCTTTTTTGAGACTTTAATCCATCCTAATCCAAGTTTTGACATTTCCAAATTTCCTAAGAAATCTTTTAATGCTTTTTCTATATTTTCTTTTAAATTAATTCCTTCTATTAGAAGATATCTCTTTTTCTCTCTCATAGAAGGTTTTAGAGGTTTCATATTATTACTATAAAAAAAACCTTTATATTTTTATTCCTGTGAGAAGTTTTCAGCTGTATAAACATAAATCTCTGTTTTAGAATCCTTCCAGCACTCTTTTTCTATTCCAGCTTTTAGACATAGATTATTCAAAAAAAGAACCTTGTCTGGAATCTGTTTCCATACAACTGGTAGATAAGTGCTTTGAAAATTTCCTCTTTTTAATACTACTCCGTGCTCAAAAGCTTTTAATTTATTTAATAATTCTTCAGAATTTTCATATTCAAGTAATTCTAAAGAAGATAAAACACTAATTTCTAAACTAGATTCCTTTAATTCTTCATAACTAATTGGATTAAATCTAATATCATTTACAGCAGCATTTATTGAGTTTTCAATAACACATTCATAGAGAGGTTTTCTTGCAAAAATATGTCCAATACATCCTCTTAATTTTCCATCTTTTTTAAAAGTTACAAAACATCCTCTTTCTTTTCTTAAATTTTCAGGAACTTTTTTTAAAGAAATTTCTATTTTTTCTCCTTTTTTTAAATATTTTTCAGCACTTTTTTCTGCAAGATTCAATAAAAATTCTTTTTCTTCTTCACTAAATTCTTCTACAAAAATAATTGAAGAATATCCAACAACACTCTCTTTTTCTCCTGTGATATCTCCTGAATTAGCATAACTAATTAAATAAGGTTTCCAAGAGTTTTCTTTTGCAATTTTTAAAATACTTGAAACTGCCCAAGGAGCATCGATTTTAGAATATAAAATTTCCTGTTCATTTAGAGTTAAAATTTTATTTAAAGAATTCGAGTCTATTTGAATTGCTTCTAAATATTCATGATAATGAGATAGATCAACACTTACTAGAATTAAATCGTCTTTGCTATAATATTTCTTTAAAATCTCGGCAAATTTATCAATATCTGTTTTTCCAACTAAAATTGGAATAATTTCAAAATCTTTTAAAGATTTTTGCAAAAAGGGAAGTTCTATTTCTAGAGAATGTTCTTGCTCATGAGCTTTTTCAATATTTGAAATTTCCTTTTCATTTAACATCTCTCTAGCTTTTTTGCTTACTTTTATTTTTCCTAAAGGAGTAGAATAATATCTGAAATTTGAAATAGAAATTCCTTCTAAAGGATATCTATGACTTGGACCAATTAAAAAGACATTTTTATAATTTTCTTTTAATTGTTTAAAAGCTGTTGCTGCAATTTGCCCAGAATAGACATATCCTGCATGAGGCACAATTATTGCTTTGATTTTTCCATTAATTTCTAATTGTTCAGAATTATTCAAATATTCCTCAATTAAGGCATTTAATTCTGTTTCTTCAGAAGGATACCATGTTCCAGCAAAAACAGGTTTTCTAATTTGTTCTTCTTTTACAGAAAATCCAGTATAAACTAAAGGAAATGCTAGAAAAAGAGCAATTACAATTAAAATTAGAATAATTTTTATATTTTTCATGTTCTTTTAAGAGACATTTTATATAAAAAATCTTCTGAAAAAATATATAAACTCCCCTTGCCAATTAAATTTATAAAAGAGGAATTTTGTAAAAATGGAAATTTGTACAGTTGGAGGATATGAACAAGTAGGAAAAAATATGACTGCAGTAAAAGTAGATGAGGATGTGTTTATATTTGATGCAGGATTATATATTCCAGGAATAGTTGAACTTCAAGAGGAAAATCTTTTACATTATACTTCTAGATTTAGAAAAGAAAAACCAATTCAGAGATACACAGAACAAAAACTTAGAGAGTATGGAGCAATTCCAGACGACAGAATTTTGGATAAATTAGGATGGAGAAATAAAGTTAGAGCCATTTTCATAAGTCATGCTCATTTAGACCATGTTGGAGGAGTTCCTTACATTGCCAATCGTTACTCCAGAGCAACTATTTATGCAACTCCCTTTACAATGAAAGTTCTTGGAACAATTCTTCAAGACGATAAATTAAAAATAAAAAACAAACTAAAGGTTGTTCAACCAGATTCTTCTCATATAATAAAAGGAAAAAGTCAAACTTACAAAGTTGATTTTGTTCATACAACTCACTCTACAATTCAGTGTGTTTTTCCTGCTCTTCATACAAAAGAAGGAATTTTCTTTTATGCTCTTGATTTGAAATTTGATAATTATCCAACTCTTGGAAAGCCTCCTAATTATAAAAAAATAAGAGAGCTAGGAAAAAAAGGTGTAAAGACTCTAGTTGTAGATTCTCTATATTCAAGCACAGAAAAAAAACCAGGCGGAGAAAAGATTGCTCAGCATATGTTAGAAGATGCTTTTTCTAAATTAAGTGGAAAAAACTCAGCATATTTTATCACAACTTTTTCTTCTCATATTGAAAGATTAAAAAACATAGTTTATTTTGCAGAAAAAACAAAGAGACAAATTGTTTTTTTAGGAAGAAGTCTAAGTAAATATATTGAGGCAGCAGCAAAAGTAAATTCTGCTCCTTTTAGTAAGAAAGTAAGAATTTTCAAATATAGAAGACAAGTTGATAGTTTTTTGAAAAGATTAGATAAAGAAAGAGGAAAATATGTAGTTGTTTGCACAGGACATCAAGCAGAAGAAAATTCAATTTTAGATAGAATTGTAAAAGGAGAAACAGAATTTCATTTTAAACCAGGAGACAATCTTATTTTTTCTTCAAGTGTTATTCCTGTTCCGGTAAATATTATTGCTCGTGAAAGATTAGATAATAAATTAAGGAAAATGGGAGTTAAATTGCAAACAGATGTTCATGTTCATGGACATGGAAGTCGAGAAGATTTAAGACATCTAGTAGAAATATTAAAACCAAAACATATTATTCCTGCACATGGAACACTTCAACAAGAAACTCCTATGATTGAACTATCCTCTGAATTAGGATATGTTTTTGGAGAAACTTCACATTTATCATCTAATGGTAAAGTTTTGAAATTTTAATATGGTTAGAGAAGATATAATAGAAGGATTAAGAGCAGCAATGGCTAGAGGACAAACTCTTAGACAAGCTATGATGAGTTTCTATAATGCAGGATATGTAAAAGATGAAATTGAGGAAGCTGCGAGAGTTATGCAGGCTAGAATAAATAATCCTCAACTTCAACAACAATTTCCTCATGTTGAAGAAGCACAGGTTTTTCAAAGAGGGCAAGCAGTTGTAAGACATCCAAATGAAAAGCCAAGAGAGGTTTTATCTCAAACAGCTAAATTACCTCAACCAAAACAACTCAAAACTCCTCAAACAGTTCAAAAGGTTTCAGCATATGGAACTCAAAGTCCTCCAAAAATGCAACAAAATCAATCTTCTCCACAATTTCAATCTCAATCTCCTTCACAACAACCTCCTTCACAACAACATCCTTCACAAACCCCTTCACAACAACCTCCTTCACCTGCTCAAGCCCTTTCTCAAGCCTCTTTACCAGAACAACCTCTCTCTTCTCCTCCTTCACCAGTTCAAAAGCCTCCTCAAACTTCACAAAATCCTCCTCAAATTCAACAATCTCCTCAACTAATACAAAAAGTTTCATCATATGGACAAGAAAATACTTCTAACAAAACAAAGATAAGAGAAAAACCAAGAGGAAAAATAATGATATTTGTTTTATTAGGAATTTTAATTTTATTAATTGGAAGTTTAGTTGCAGTGCTTTTTTTTAAAGAAAAAATTTTATCTTTTTTTGAAGGATTTTAAAAATGATTTATATGCCAGCAGAAGATTCCTATGCTCTTAACGAAGTTCTAAAAAAAGAAATTCCAAAACTACTTAAAAAAAATCCAAATATAAAGTTTTTAGAAATTGGAGCTGGAAGTGGAATTCATTTATTAACAGCAGAAAAGCTAGGAATTAAAAAAGAAAATATTTTTTCTTCAGATATAGACGAAAAATCAGTAACTCATTGCAATTTATTAGGATATAATTGCCTAAAATCAAATTTATTTGAGAATATAAAAGGAAAATATGATTTAATTATTTTTAATCCTCCTTATCTTCCAGAAGAATCATATGACAAACAACAAGATACTAGTGGAGGAAAAAAAGGAGACGAAATTATTATTTCTTTTTTAAAAAATGCAAAAAACTATTTAAATAATAAAGGAAAAATTCTTCTTTTAACAAGTAGTTTAACTCCTAAAATAAGTTTTAAGAAATTAGGATATAATTTTAAAAAAATAAGCTCTGAAAAACTTTTCTATGAACAATTATTTATTTGGAATTTAGCACCTCTAACTTTTTTCTAATTTTTTCTTGAAAAAATTCTTTTTATAAAAATCTGCTTTTTTGGAACTTCATATTTTGGAATAGGTTTTGCATCTAATAAAGAGGTTTTAATTTTTCTAGAAAATTTAGGCATTTCTTTAAGAGGCATTAATTTTTCAGGAGGAATACTTCTTCTTTTTTTAATTATTTTTTCTAGTTCTTTTGTGTGTTTTCCAATAGAGGTTCCATAAAAAGGATGTCCAGAATTATATCTTTGAATTGCTTTATGTGAATTCTCTTTAAATCCATTTTCTGAAAGATATCTTGCAATAAAACCAATTGCATCTTGAATATTCATTGAATCAAAAAAACCATCTCCATTAAAATCAGAATCTCTTCCATATTTTTTTAATACATTTGGCATCATTTGTGCTATTCCATAAGCCCCTGCCCAAGAACCTTTTATTTCAAAAATTTCTTTAGGAAGAATTATGTTATCTGTTGTGTCAGAAACCAAATCCAAAAAATCAGTTAAATATACATAATATTGTCCTCTTAAATCAGGTCTTCTTAAATATCTAGAAATTAAAGCATTTATTACAGGATAATTTCCAGTGTATTGTCCTAGATTTGTTTCTAATTGAAGTTGAGAGGTAATATGTTCTGGAGAAACTCCAAATTCTTTTTCTGCTTTTTTTAGCCAATAATATTGTTTTTCTATGAAATCAGCACATTTTTCAAGAGAATCTTTTCTCATATACCAAGATTTAGTTGTGTCTGAATAATTCACAAATTTATTTTTTGTTTCAAATTTATATATTTCAAACTTAGGATTTTCAAAATATTCTGAAATGTCATATCCTTTATTTTCTAATTTATTTTGAAGATTATTTAGAGCTCTTTTTTCAGAAGGACTAAGGGAAATTAGTGTAGAGAGAATAATTTTTTCTATCATTTAATTTAACTAATTTTTTTCTAAATTTCTAAATATTTTCCTATTTATAAGAATTTTTGCTCTAAAGTCTATATTCAATTTTCACTACAATTATTTTTATATACTCTAAAGTAATTCTCTGAATATGGCCAGATTTGCACACATAGCAGATGTACATTTAGGAGGATGGAAGCAACAGCCTATGCAGGATTTAAATTTTCAGGCTTTTAAAAAAACAATTGATATTTGTATAAATTCAAAACTAGATTTTGTTTTAATTGCAGGAGATTTATTTGACTCTGCTTATCCTCCAATAGAAATTTTAAAAGAGACTTTTTCAGAGTTTAGAAGATTAAAAGAAGCAAACATTCCTTGTTTTTTAATAGCTGGCTCTCATGATTATTCTGTTTCTGGAAAAACTTTTTTAGATGTCTTAGAGAAAGCAGGATTTTGTAAAAATGTTACTGATTTTGAAATTATTGAAAAACAGAGATTTCCTTCACCAAAAAATTCAGATGTTTCAAAAGAAAAAGATACAATTATTCTAAATCCAACTCTTTATGGAGGTATGGCAATTTATGGATATCCTGGAAAAAAATCCGGTTTAGAAATAGATGATTTAAGAAGAATAAAATTAAATGATGCTCCTGGAATGTTTAAAATATTTATGCTTCATACAACAATAGATAAAGCAAAGGGAACTCTACCAATAGATTCTCTAGAAACAGATTTGATTCCAAAAGCAGATTATTATGCACTTGGACATCTTCATATTGATTTTCAATATCAAAATTTTGTCTATCCTGGTCCGATTTTTCCAAACAATTTTCAGGAACTAGAAGATTTGAAAGCAGGAAGTTTTTATATTGTTGATACAGAATCAGATAACTCTCTAAGAAAAGTAGAATTAAAAGTAAAAGAAGTAGAAAATGTTAAAATTGAGATAAAAAATACTGTCTCAGCTACAGAGAAAATAATCAATGAAATGAATTCTAGAGAATTAGAAGATAAAGTGATTTTATTAAGAATTTCTGGAGAACTAGAAAATGGAAGAATTTCAGACATAAAATTTCAAAAAATAGAAGAATTTGTGAAAGAAAAAGGAGCATATTTTCTTTTAAGAAACACTCATGAATTAAAATCAGTAGAAGGAGAAATGGAATTAGAAATTGAAGATACAGAAAATGTAGAAGAAGAAACAATAAAATCTTATTCAGACAAAAATCCCTCTGATTTTAATAAATTAATTCCTCAAATAATAAATGCTCTTTCAATTGAAAAACAAGAAGATGAAAAGTCAGAGGTTTTTATAAATAGATTAATGGAGAGCACAAAGAGAATTTTGAATTTCTAGAAATTAAGATGATTATAAAAAAAATTGTATTGAATAACATTAGAAGCTACAATCAGCAGAAAATAGATTTTCCAGATGGAACAATTCTTTTAGCAGGAGATGTTGGTTCTGGAAAGACTTCAATTCTTCTTGCAATTGAATTTGCTTTATTTGGACTTCAACCAGGACAGAGAGGCTCTTCTTTATTGAAAAATGGAGAGGATGAAGGAGGAGTTCTTATAGAATTTGAAATAGAAGGTAAAGATATAATTATAGAAAGAACACTTAAAAGAGGAAAAACAGTTTCTCAAGATTATTGTTCAATAAAAGTAAATGGAGAAAAAGAGGAAATTTCTGTAACAGAACTAAAAAACAGAGTTTTGAATTTATTAAATTATCCAAGAGAATTTGCAAAAAAACAGAATATTCTTTACAAATTTACAGTTTATACTCCTCAAGAGGAAATGAAGCAAATAATTTTAGAAGATCCTTCAACAAGAATAAATACTCTAAGACATGTTTTTGGAATTGATAAATACAAGAGGGTTTTGGAAAATGTTTCTTTAATAAGTTCTAAAATTAGAGAAGAAAGAAGATTAAAAGAGGGACTTACAGCAAATCTAGAGCAAGATAAACTTTCAGTTGTTTCAAAAGAAAATGAGTTAGAGACTAAACATTATAATCTTTCTTCAGTTGAAAAAGAATTGTTTCTTAAAACAGAAGATAGAAAAAAGATTCAAGAAGAAAAAGAAAAAATCTCAGCTCAAATTGAAGAGAAAAGAAGTCTTCAACAAGAGATAGAAAAGAGTAAAATAATGATTTCTAATAAAAAAGAAGCTTTAGTAAATAATTCAAAAAGAATAGAAGAAATTCAAAATTCAATAAATCAATTAGAAGAAACATCATTTAATGAAAATAAAATAAAAGAATTAGAAAAAGAAATTCTTTTAAGAAAAGAAGAAAAAAGAAGATTAAACGAGGAAAATTTAGAAATAACTTCTCAAATAACCTCTTTAGATATTAAAAATGCAGACAATGACAAGATTAAAACAAAAATAACTCATGTGGAAATTTGTCCAACTTGCTTACAAGATGTTAGTCCAGTCTACAAAACAAATGTAGTTAATAAGTTAGAAGAAGATACTACTAAAAATCTTTCTAGAATAAAGGATTTGAAATTAGAAAAACAAAAAATCTCTGAAAGAATTCTAAAAATAGAAGAAGAGATTTCTTTCAAAGAAAAGGAACTTCAAAATTTAAATATGTTAAAAATAAGATTTGAAGGAATTAAAGAGAAAAAAGAGAGCATAAAAGAGTTAATTAGTTCAAATGAATCAATTAAAAGAGATTTGGATTTATTAAATGAACACATGAATTCTTTAGAAAAATCTGTTTTTGAATTAAAAAAATTTGACAATTTTTTCCAACTAAAACAAAATGAATTAGAAGAAGCATTAAGAAAGGAAAAATTAGCAGAAATAAAAGTTGCAGAATTAAAAAAAGAAATTGATGTTTTTTTAAGGCAAATTGATGAATTAAAAGAAAAAATAAAGAAAACAGAAGAAGTGAAAAAACAATTAGACCATTTAATTAAATTAGAAGAATGGCTTTCTAAAAAATTTGTATTTCTTATATCTTCTATTGAAAAAAATGTAATGGTTAAACTTAAAAAAGAATTTTCAAATCTTTTTGGAGAGTGGTTTAATATGTTAGTTCCAGATAATTTTAATGTTCAACTTACAGATGATTTTACTCCTATAATAGAATATTCAGATTATGAAATAAATTACTCTTATCTTTCAGGAGGAGAAAGAACAGCAATTGCTCTTGCATATAGGCTTGCTTTAAATCAAGTTATAAACTCTCTTATGAGCAAAATAAAAACAAAAGATTTAGTAATATTAGATGAACCTACTGACGGATTTTCAGAACAACAACTCGATAAAATGAGAGATGTTTTACAACAACTAGATGCAAAGCAAATGATTATTGTTAGTCATGAACAAAAAATAGAGGGTTTTGTTGATAATGTTATAAAATTAAAAAAGATTTCAGGAATTTCAAGGAAAGAAGCTTAAAAAGTTAAAGAAAGAATAATATGAACTATAATTGCAAGAATTGTTAAAATTGCTATTGGTTTGTGATAAGAGCCTAAAGTAGCTGAATGGCAGTGTTTTCCATTACACTCTTTTTCATCAGGTTTATCAATATGTTTTCTTGTCCAAGGCATTACTAGACATGTTCCAAAATTAAAAATTACAAGAACTGCAGCAAACCATCCAGTAATTATTGTAGGATTCATTTAGAATTTAACTCCCACAAAACATAACCTATTACAAAATCAGGAATACCCATAAGTATATCAGAAATTCCAGAAATTCCAATATAGATTCCATGCATGATTACTCCAAGTGTAAAAGAAACACTATTCAATAAAAATCCATAAAATCTTGTTTTGTTAAAAATAAACAAAAGAGGAATAATTACTATATTAAACAAAAGAATGTATGTTAGAAACACATAATCTGGATGCAGCTTTAAATGAAGCATTAATCCTGCTATAGGCAAAACTATAAGTCCTAAAAGTAAAAGAAAATTATTGAAATTAAACTTTATTATCCTCATAATTTATTATGTAAAAAATACTTTATAAGTTTATTTAAAGCAACAATAGAAATTTCTTCTTAAAAAGAAAGGCATTTAGCAATATTTTTGCAGAGTTGTAAAAACCAAAAAATTTATAAAAGAATTTTCCTCATTATTTTTAAGAAATTATTCTTAGATATTTAAAATGGATGAAGAATTAAAGAAATCAATTCTAAGGACTGGAACTACAATTTTAGGAATTGTTTGTAAAGATGGAATTATAATGGCTGCTGACAGACAGGTTACAGCTGGAAATATTATAATGAGTAAAAAAGCAAAAAAAGTAACTCAAATAAATGATTATCTTGTAGTATCTTGGACAGGAGGAGCTGCAGATGCACAAAGACAAGGCAAATTAATTGCAGCTGAATTAAGATTAAAAGAATTGCGTTCTCGTTCTAGACCAACTGTAAGACAGGCAGCAAATTTAGTTTCTATGTTAACTTATTCACAAATAAGACAGCCTTCAATGATACCAAATATTGTAGGAACACTTATAGGAGGTGTTAATGAAGACGGAACTATTGCTTTATATACTATAGAACCTGCTGGAACTGTTACAGAAGTTGAGGATTATGATGCAAATTTTGGAAGTGGTATGCCTTATGTTTTGGGATTATTAGAAAGACAATATAAAGAGAATATGACTGTACAAGAGGGAGTTGAATTAGCAGTAGAAGCAATAAAATCTTCAACACAGAGAGATGTTGGAAGTGGTTTTGGAATTGATGTTTTTACAATAACAAAAAAAGGAATAAAAAAGGTTGTAGAAAAAGAAATTAAGCCTAACTATTAATTTTAAATTATAATTTTAAAAATGAATAAAAAATCTAGAATTTTTAAGATACGATTTATTTGATTTAGAAATTAACTAAAATGGATATTCTAAAAAGTATAAAAGAAAGACTTCATGGAAAAATAACTGATGCAAATTTTGAAGGAGCAAATATTGTTCTTTATACTGACAATGAAAACTTTTTTATAGAAGGTGAAGGAAAGATAAAAGAAATAGTAGATGATATAAAAAAAAGAGTGGAATTAAGAGCAGATCAAAAGATTCTTCCTTCTCAAGAAGAAGTTGAGAAAAAAATAAGAGAAATTGTTCCAAAAGAAGCAGAAATAACAGAGATTCTTTTTGATTTTTATAGAAGTATAGTTCTGATAGAAGCTAAAAAACCAGGAATGGTAATTGGAAAGCAAGGTTCTATTTTAGATGAAATAAAAAAGACAACTTTGTGGACACCTCAAATTCAAAGAAGTCCGGCAATAAAATCAAAGATAACAGAGAGTGTGAGAGAAGTTTTATTTGCCCATAATAATTATAGAAGGAAATTTTTAAATTCAATAGGAAAAAAGATTTATGAAGAGTGGAATCCAGAAAAAGCAGATATTTGGGTTAGATTGACTTTTTTAGGAGGAGCAAGACAAGTTGGAAGAAGCTGTCTTCTTTTACAAACTCCTAATTCAAAAGTTTTATTAGATTGTGGAATTGATGTTGCTTCTACTGGTTCTGACAAATTTCCATTTTTTAATGTTCCTGAATTTGATATTTCTCAATTAGATGCAGTAATAATTAGTCATGCTCATTTAGACCATGTTGGATTGCTTCCTTATCTTTACAAAATGGGATATAAAGGCCCAGTGTATATGACTGCACCCTCTAGAGATATTTCTGCATTACTTGCTCTGGATTTTATTGGTGTTGCCTATAAGCAAGCTTCTGCTCCTTTATTTAGTTCAACAGATATTAAAGAAATGATAAAACATAGCATTTGTTTAAATTACAATGAAGTTACAGATGTTACTCCTGATGTTAGAGTTACTTTTTATAATTCAGGACATGTTTTAGGAGGAGCAATGATTCATTTAAACATTGGAAACGGAGCTCATAATTTATTATATGCTGCTGATTATAAATATTCTAAAACAAGATTACTCGACCCTGCAATAGCAACTTTTCCAAGAGTAGAAACAGTAATTACAGAATCAACTTATGGTTCAAAAAACGATATTCTTCCTCCAAGAGCAAAATCAGAAGAAGAGTTTATAGAAGCAATAAATAAAACAATTAATAGAGGAGGAAAGGTTTTGATTCCTGAATTAGGATTAGGAAGAGCACAGGAAAGTATGCTAGTTATTGAAGATGCTATAAAAAGTGGAAAAATGAAAAAAGTTCCAGTTTACATAGATGGAATGATTTGGGATATTAATGCAATTCATACAGCTTATCCTGATTTTTTGAGTAGCAAACTTAAATCAGAAGTATTTCAGGATAAAAATCCTTTTACTTCAGAAACTTTTTCAAGAGTTGGTTCGCCTTCAGAAAGAAAAGAAGTTGTTGAGGGAGGGCCTTGCATTGTTTTGGCTACTTCAGGTATGCTTGTAGGAGGAGCTTCAGTTGAATATTTAAGAGAATTTGCAGGAAATAAAAATAATTCAGTAATTTTTGTTTGTTATCAAGGAGTTGGTTCTTTAGGAAGACAAATTCAAGAAGGAATAACAGAAACAAAAATGATTGTTGATGGAAAAGAAGAGAGAGTAGAAATTAATTTAGAGAGATATACTATTGCAGGTTTTACTGCTCATGCAGGAAGAAATGAAATAATTTCTTTTTTTAATAACATGCGTCCAAAACCAAAGAGAGTAATTATAAATCATGGAGAGATTTCTAAATCTCTAGATTTAGCTTCTGCTCTTTACAAACTTAATAGAATAGAAACAAATGTTCCGAGAAGTTTAGAGACATTGAGACTAAAGTAAACCAAACTATTATAAACTATTTTTAATAATATATTTGTATGAATAAAAAGAGGAATAAGAAGAAATCCTGGAATAATTATTTGAAAACTTTATTAATAGTTGCTGCAATTGTTTTATTTTGGAGAGGTGTTTGGGGATTAATGAATTTGTATTTTTTCCCTAAAAATGAATTACTAAGTTTTTGCTTATCTATTTTCGCAGGATTAGTTCTTTTATATCTCCTTAAACATTCCTGGGAGTTATTAGAATGAAACATAATATAAAAATTACAATTATTTTGTTATTAATGTTTTTAGCAACACAGTTTATTGGACTTTATGTTCTAAAAAATAATCCTTTGGATATTCAGGTTACCTCTAATCAAACAATGGGAGAGTTGCTTGATTATGAAGCTCCAGAAACAACTAATGAATATGCACAAGTTTTTCAAGGAATAATTATAGCATTTGTAATTGCAATTGGATTATTGCTCTTGTTAACACATTTTAAAGTAGAGTTTTTATTAAAAATATGGTTTTTGCTTGTAGTTATAATAGCACTTTGCTTTTCTTTTTTAGCAATTCAAGAATCTCTTCCAATTCTTATAACTATGAAAACAGCTCTAATAATTGCACTAGGACTTTCTATTCCCCTAGCAATTGTTAAAATATATGGGCAGAACTTTTTAATTCATAATCTCACTGAATTGTTTATTTATCCTGGAATAGCTGTTATTTTTGTTCCTCTATTAAATATTTGGACAATTATTGCTCTTCTAATTTTAATTTCTCTTTATGATATGTGGGCTGTTTGGAAGTCAAAAATAATGCAAAAAATGGCAAAATTTCAAATTGATAAATTAAAAGTCTTTTCTGGATTTTTTGTTCCTTATATTTCCAAAAAAACAAGACAAAAACTAAGAAAATTAAAGAAATCAGAATTAAAAAAGAAAAGAGTTAAAGCAAATGTTGCTATTTTAGGTGGAGGAGATGTTATTTTTCCTATGATTACTGCAGGTGTTATGATGAAGACTTTTCCAACCACAATTATTCCAGCAATACTAGTTATTTTTGGAGCATTATTAGGGCTTGGATTTTTATTCTTTTTTGCAAAAAAGAAGAAGTTCTATCCAGCAATGCCTTATATTTCAACAGGAATTTTTATAGCAATTGGACTGAGTTATTTGATTTTTTAAAGTTACCACAAAATTCCAATTGTTAGATATCTAATATTCTCAAATCTTATTTTTCCATCAGATGAAGAATTATTATCTCCTTTTGTTATAAAATAAGTTCCTTTTTCATCACTTCCAATGTCAATAACTCGATGAACTATCAAATCTTTATTTTTTTCAAAAGTTATTATATCTCCAATAGAGATATCTTGTTCAGATTCTGGAATTATCCTTATTCCATTACTATTTTCATCTAATAAAGGCTCCATACTCCCTGTTGAAGCATATTTGCTAATACTTGCGTTTTTTATATTTATTATTATTTTGTCATCATAAAGCTCAATATCTTCTTTATTCAGGAAATTAGAAGGAGTTTTTGCTGATGAAAAATCCAAAAAGAGAGAGTTTAATGACATTGGATTTTCAAATTTAGAATAATAATGAGAATTAACTAGGCTTGCGAATAGAATTCCCAATAAGAAAATTGAACTAAAAATAATAATTTTTTTA
Source organism: Candidatus Pacearchaeota archaeon (assembly GCA_017609755.1). Lineage (GTDB taxonomy): Archaea > Nanobdellota > Nanobdellia > Pacearchaeales > GW2011-AR1 > JAFCEV01. The sequence goes on along the minus strand of JAFCDI010000003.1, from coordinate 4,730 downwards.
GAGTTTTTTGTCATAATCTTTTCTAATATTTGAAATTTATAAATATTTGTATTATGTTCTCACTCAATAAAAGTAACAAAATAGTAAGATTTATAAATAAATTATACTACTTCTTTTTAATGAAAAATCTAGAATATAATGAACTTTTAGGAAAAAATATAGTGGATGAACTTTTTAATAGGTTTTTAGTAGGAGTAATTAGAGATAGCAGGAAAATAGGAAAATATGATACTCATAAAAAAATAAATAGATATGAAGGAAATAATAAAAAGCCAATAGATGAGAAATTTTATAATCTTTATAAAAATTTTTTGGATTTACAATATCTTGATGAATTAGACTTAATAATTTCAAAAAATAAATATTCTCTTTTAGATTTAATTATAAATTAAAATGTTAGTTAAAAAAGAATTAATAAATAAGATAAAAGATTACTTTTATTTGAATATATATGAGACAAAAGTCTGGTTAGCTTTGCTTGGAAAAGGAACAGCTTCTGCAGGAGAAATTGCAGAGATTTCAGGTGTTCCAAGAAGTAGAACCTATGATGTTTTAGAAAGTTTAGAGAAAAAAGGTTTTGCAATTGTAAAAATAGGAAAGCCTGTAAGATATATTGGAATAAAACCAAGAATGATTCTAGAAAAATTAAAAAATGATGTTAGAAGAGATGCAGAAGAGAGAATTGTAGGACTTTCAAATATCAAGGGAACAGAAGAATTCTCAAAACTTGAAGAGATTTATAAAACAGGAATTGCTCCAATAAAAGGAGAAGAAATAACTGCTGCTTTACAAGGAAGATTAAATATTTCAAATCATTTAAGAGAAATTCTTCAAAATGCAGAAAAAGAAGTTATAATATGCACAAATGCAGATGAAATAAAGTCCAAATTAAAACTATTTCAGCAAACAATAGCAAATATAAAAAAAGGAAATGTGAAAATAAAAATGGCTTTATCAGGAGAAGAATCCTTAATAAAATTTTTAGAAAAGAGTTTTGAAATTAAAATAAGTTCTACAAATCTAGAAACTAAATTTTTCATAGTAGATAGAAGAGAAATGCTATTTTATATTTCTAAAAAAGAAAATAAAGAAGATGTTGCTATTTGGCTTAATTCAGAATTCTTTGCACAAGCTTTTGCAGCACTATTTGAACAAGCTTTAGGGAGGAAAAAATAAAATGAAAAAGAATCTAGAGATGAAATTTGATATTTTTTATAAAAATTATTTTCAAGAAGAGCTTCCTATTTTTAAAAAATGGAAAAAAGATAAAGAAGTTAATTCTTTGGAAGAAGTTGAAGAATATTTGAATATATTTGATAATTATAAGAGGCATTCTGGAGATTCTTATAGTGTTTTAGAAAAAATAAAACAAAACAAAAGAAGTATAATATATACTTTTAGAACAATTCCAGCAAGAGATAGTATTGCAGTTAGAGAAAATTTACCAATAGAATACTGTCAAACAAAGATTGTTCCAGAAATTAAATTAAAAAATAAAAAATAAAATGAATAGACAAAAATATCTAGGAAAAGTAATAGCATATAGAAATGACGCTTTAAAAGAAAAAAATATTAATGAAGCTTTTATTTGTGGATTTAATTCAGAATATCCTGCTTTTTTTAAAGTATCAAATTTTAATCCAGTTTATAGAGGAGAACCTTTAAATGTTCGTATGCTTTATCTTCCTAAATCTGAAAAGAAAAATTTAGAGGAATTAAAAGAATCTGGAAATTGGTGTGTTCTTGATAGAGAACTTACTAGAGTAGAAATTAGAAAATTAAATGAAAAAAGAAGATAAGAGATATTTAAGAAGAAAAATTAGAGAAGACAGATTTTTTAATGTTAAAGAATCAGCATATATTTTAGGAGGAGGATTAATAGGAGGTGCTTTACAGATTCCTCTAGTTTATATAGGCTCTAATGTTGCTTCAGAATTAATAACAAAATCAGAAGGAGACTTAATTTCATTAGGAACTGCTATTTTAATATCCCTTCCTTTTGGACTTTATGGAGCCTATAATGGAGCTAAAAAAGGATTTAAATCTGCAATGATTGCTAAAGGAAAAAGACAAAGAATTTCTAAATTAGAAAACAATTTAGAGTAGTTTTAAAGAAGAGATATCCATTTCTCTAAGTTTCTTTTTATTCTTATTTTTCCAGATATTTATAAAATTCCTAAGTGTAAAATTAATTTTTCTTTTTGAATGAATTCTTTGTTTTTTAGAAAAAGTATTTTTATGCTTTTTTTTGAATCTTTCCACATTTTTTTTATCTTTTAAAGAAGGGCCAGAGTGAATTATTTCTCCTTTGTTTTTAACAACAAAAAAGAATTTTGCTGTTTTTTTACCATTATAAGCAAATCCTTTTTTCTTAACTGAAAAAAAATCTTTTATTTCAAATTCTAAATGCCTATAAAATTTCAATAATTTGCTTCCTGCAATGTCTCCTTCTTGTTTATGAGTTTTAGTTTCTATTAATAAAAATTCATAATTTTTGCTTTTTGCGTTTTCTTTTATCTTTTTTAAATCTATTTTTTCAATTTCAAAAGAACTATACGAAGGTTTTGCAATAAATTTTTTACAAGCTTTTTGAAATTCTCTAAAAGTTTCATATGAAAGAGCAGCAAGAACATTTCTAGATTTATATGTAGGATCAACTAATACAATTGGAGAATTTAATTTTGCTGAATTAATATCCATTAAAACTAGAGATTTATTTTTGTAAGCTTTTTCAATATCAATTATCTTTTGCTCTTTTATTTTTGTTATCTCTCTTACAAATCTAATAAAACTTTTATAATAGTATATTAATAGTTCTAGAGAGTATCCTGAAAATCCAGAGATATAAGATTCTGCACCATAACACTTGTTTGCATAACAGAATGCTTTTGCAAGACGAATCTCATCAAGTAATTTTTTTGATTTTATTTTTTTATTTATGTATTTTACATGAGAATAAGATAAGTCTGTTATATTTTCTGCTTCTTTTGGATTTTTTATTTTTTTAACAGGAATTAATTCAATGAAAAAACTTGGGCCAATTTTTATTTTAAAATAATCTCTAGAGCCATGAATTTTTGTAACATTTCTAAACCCTTTAAGAGCTTTTTCAAGTAACTTAGAAATATCATATTTTTTATCATCAGAAACTTTTTGTTTTTTTGAAGTTTTTGAGACAGAAAATCTTTGATTTTCTGGAAATCTTACAAAAACATCAACATCATATTTGTCTTTTTTTATTACAGTATTTTTAGCAAAACTACCTCCTACAAAAATCTCTGCATCAATTTTCATCTTCTTTATTTTCTTTTGAAATTCTTCTAGAAAATATTTAAGAGAGTTTTCAATTAATTCCAAATCCTCTTTTGGAGGTTCAACTTTTTTTAATGCTTTTTTTAAAATAGAATTAACTTTATTCATAACATATAATCTCAAAAAGGGTTTATATTTTTAATGTTCTTCTTTTCAACTCTCTTTCTCTTTGCATATTTCTAAATTCAACATTATATTTTTCTCTAATTTCTTTTCTAGCTTCAGAAGCATTAAAATTACAATCTTCAGCATCAAATTTTAATCGAATTGCAGAAAAAGAACCATTAAACCATTGAATTATATCTCTATTTATTTTTCCTAATTCAATTCTTTTTTCTAATTCTTCTAATTTTTTTAAATATTCTGGACTTAAAACATCTTTGTTAATAGTATTTTTTATTATTGTTTCTATATTTTTATTAAAACACTCTGCAGCAAATTTAAGTCTTTCTCCGAATTTTTTAATATAGTCATCTTCAACTCTTTTTCTTAATTCAGAACAAGGAATTTTTTTAGAAAAGTAAAGAGAATTGTCAAGGGCATGATATATAATTATTAAAGGACGAGACATAAAAGGTTCTAGTTTTACTAAAGAAGGTAATACATTTCCTTCAATATTTAGAAGAATTGGAGAATTTAGAACATTCTCACTAACATCTTCCCACACTTTTCCATTTATTTTCTGATACTTTAATTGTTTATCTTGGTTTTTTATTTCTTTTAAATAATTTCTTAATTCCATAAAGAATTTGGAGATAGTTTCTATTTAAAGTTTATTGTTTTTTAATCTACTTTTTTAGGATTTTGAATTTCTTGAATATCCTTTAAACTCTTATTTAAAGTAGACGCTAAATCAATTATATATTTTCCTTCTTCTAGTTTGTAAATTAAAGGTCTTTTTTTATTAAAGAGATTTACAATATCAATTTCAAATTTTCCATCACCAGTAACTCTTACAGATTCTAAATCAAGGATTACAGGCTCTTTTTCATTTGTTATTCCTGCAATCTCTCTTATATCTCTCTCAATAACTGTTTTTTCTTGTTCAGGAATTTCAATTGGTTTTTCCTTTATTCTCTCTAATTGCTCTTCTCTAATATAAAAGAAAAAATGACTTCCACATTCAGCACAACCCTCTAGCAACTCTTTACTTCCTGCAGGAATTATTCTTGAACATTTAACACATTGGTGTGGCATAGAAAGAAAAATAAAAAAGAGTTAATAAATTTAACTAAAATTTATTATATTTTTTCGTATATTAAGGATTTTTTTAAGAACCTTAGTTAAATCCTTTTTTAGAAACATTCCTCCAGCAGCCCTCAAATGTCCTCCATACATCGTTTTATCTAATTTTTTCAATATTTGTTCCGCCATTTTAACCATATTAATATTTCCAGATTGATTTCTAAGAGAGATTT
>JAFCDI010000016.1:7877-26975 GCA_017609755.1 Candidatus Pacearchaeota archaeon | reverse complement strand
ATCTCCATCTTCAGCATCATAAGCTGTTGCTCCAGCATCATTATAAGTTGAGCCTTGATAAACTGTTACTGGATTATCTCCTAAAAGAGTTATTACTGGTTTGTTTGTATCTGGAATAGTCACTAATAAATTTCCAGAATAAATGTTTTCTGTTTTATCTAAAACTTTAGCATTAAAATAATATTCTGGGGAATTATCTTGATTATAAGGAGCAATTGCAACCCAGTTTGTACTAGCAATTCCACTAGACATAATTGTAGTTGCAGGATTAGTTACATATTCTCCAGTTGCACCATTACTATAATAAATCTTGAAATTAATTGTTTTTCCATCACAATTATTTCCTTCTACTATTAGAGAAACAACTTGACCATTAGAAGTACTTGAAGTACTCCAATAAGCCTTTGTTAAGTCACATGCAATCTCTTGTTTTTTAACATAAACTGTTCTTGTAACTTCATTAGCTGCATTACCAGCTGAATCTTGAACATTATATATCTCCATCTTCAGCATCATAAGCTGTTGCTCCAGCATCATTATAAGTTGAGCCTTGATAAACTGTTACTGGATTATCTCCTAAAAGAGTTATTACTGGTTTGTTTGTATCTGAAGAAATACTAACTGTTAAATATAATGTGTGACTATCAGAATTAACACAATCATAACCTCTTAAAACTAATTCATAATTTCCTGGCTCTGTAATAATATTTGAAGCAAGAGTATAACTTGTGAAATAAGAATAATCATATATTTTTTTATTGCTCTCAAAAATCTTTACAATATTTGAATTAGAATCATATAGAATTATACTAATAGTCATTGGAGAATTCATTGTGAAAAAATCAGTCTCCATAAACAGTAACAGCACTAACACTTCCAATTAAACAAAGTGCAAATACAAATATAAATAGGAATTTAGCATTCATTTTACTATATTTTCTAAAGCCTCTTTATTTCTTATTTCTTTAATTTCTTCAACAATTCCATTAGTTATTCTTCGATTAAAACCTAATCTAGTAAATCCTGTGATTAAGCGCTTTCCTATTTTTTATTTCCATAATTAATTATTTTACCCTTATCATTTGCTATTACTTCAAATCTTCCTCCATTAAGAACATATTTAGTTAATGTCATTTTAGAATTTGTGAGTGAATCTTACCCCTCCATTAAATTTAGCTTTAGTATCATATCCAATATTAACTCCTAATTTTGAATTTTTTCCTAGATTAACATTTGTTCCTAAATTTCCTTTGTAAGAAGTTTCGCTCTTTGAAATTGAATTTGAATTTTCTTTTATAATTCCGTCATTAGGCCCTCTTATTTGTTCAATTGTCTTTTCATCATAATCCCATTTATTAATTCCTGCTCCAATAAAAGGAGATACTGTCTTATTAAAAAAAGGATGTAATTCTGCTGAAATTCCAACAACTCTAACATTTAAATTGTCCTTTGTTCCATATCCATATCTTCCTGTTTTAGGAAAAGGATCTGTTTTTATTTCATTAATTCTTTCGTTTTTTGCATTTCCATAATTTGCAATAAATGTAACTGGGCCATAACCTAATCCTAGATTTCCTTCTAAAAATTTATCATTTGCATTTATTCCAGCAATTATATTAAAATTTAATTTTTTTTCTGGTTCTGAAATTGGTGCTGTATCTTGTTTGGTTTTTGCTGTATCTTGTTTATAATAATTATTTGTAATTGAATTATCTATAATTGTTATTTTCTCATAGCATTCTTTTTCTAATTTTCCTTCACTGGATTTTTCAAGTTCTTTAGGTTTCTGAGATATAGATTGTTTATAAGAAGCTATTGAAGGATTCCAATAAAATGATGAAAGAGGATTTGTTTTAGTTCCTGGAATATTTGGATTGCAAAGGTCAATTGAAGCTCCTTCATGAATCCAAGAAATTCCTATATTTTCTCCTATTCCTTGTTCATTAAAATATTTTTTTGGATAATATAATTCTGCTGCAGTTGTATCTTTGTTAAATTTTATGTAACTTTCTTTTGCAGCATCTCCTGTAAGAAAAAGTTTAGGTTTTTTTGTATTTTTTAATGCTTCTTCTAGGTTTTCATTAAATCTAAATTCAAATATATAATAAGTATCTGTTGAATCTTTTAAAGTGGGTTTAGATACTCCTCTTTGTATGCTTAATTTTTGTTCATTTGTTAATTTTGAAACATCATATTTTGTAGAATTTTGATTTTGAGAATAAGCATTAGTGGGATTTAATAAAGTAGCTAAATATAATCCTGTTCCTGTAGCAAGAGGAAGAATTGTCTTTCTGCTATTTTTCCAAAGTTCTTTTACCTTATCTTTTACTTTAGAAGCTATATTTTTCATAATATTCTGCAGAAGCAATTATTTATAAATCTTTCTATATGTTGTTATTCTATAGTTACACACATATTTAACTACTTATTATTACACCAATTAATATAATTGTGTTTAAGTGGATATCTCAACAATTGTATGCGCGGACCGGGAATCGAACCCGGCTCACCTGATTGGCAATCAGATATACTAACCACTATACTACCCACGCCTTTCCTTTAAAATTGCGCTCAAGGCTGATGTTATGAAAATCTTAATATATTTAATTCTTTTCTATTCGAAATGTTTATAATTATAAAATCTTTATAATATTATGAAAAAAAGAAAAATAAATATGAAAAAATTCAAAAAACATGAAGATGGACCATCTCTATTTATCCTAGCTGGATTATTAACTGGATTTGGTTTTGGTTTTTTATTTAATAATCTTGCTGCAGGAATGTTTATTGGATTGGGAATTGGTTTTTTTCTCTATGCTATCTTTACTATTTTCAAAAAGAAATAAGAGAATTTGAATTTTTTATTTAAAACCATCTCTTCTTTTTTTATCACTAATAATTAAACCATCTCTCAAAGAAATAATTCTTGAAGCATATTTAGTATGCCAAAGTTCATGAGTAACCATTACAATTGTTTGACCAAATTTTTTATTAAGAGTATTTAAAACTTCTAAAACTTGTTCAGATGTTTGAGTGTCAAGATTAGCACATGGTTCATCAGCAAATAAAATTTTTGGTTTTTTAGCTATTGCTCTTGCTATTGCAACTCTTTGTTTTTCTCCTCCAGAAAGCTGGTTTGGAACTCTTTCTAATTTGTCTCCAAGCCCTACTTTTTCTAGAGCTTCTTTAGCATCAAAAAGAGATTCTTTTTTTGATTTCCCTTCCATAAGTGAAAGAACATATACATTTTCAGAAGCACTCATTTCATTAATCAAAGCATAATCTTGAAAAACATAACCCAATTGAGTTAATCTATAATAATTTCTCTCTTCTTCTGGTAAATCAACTAAATCAAGATTATTAATAGTGTATTTTCCTTTAGTAGGTTTATCTAGTAATCCTAAAATTCTCAACAGAGTTGTTTTACCACTTCCACTAGGACCCATAATCATTATAAATTCACCTTTTTTAACATTAAAAGAAACTCCATTTAGAGCCTTTACTAAAATTCCATCTGTGCCATAATACCGAACTAAATTATTCACTTTTATCATTTCTTTTTCCATTATCTTCCCCAAATAGCCTCCAATATACTTTTTCTTGTTACAAACCATGCAGGAATAAATCCTGCAACAACTGACATAATTAACATTCTAAAAATACTTTTAATTATTAATCCACTTTGAATTTCTGGAGTAAGTCTTATGGTTTCATAAAACATTACAGGATTTTTCATAAAATAAAACATTAGAATAAAGTACAAGATTAATCCAGCAAAAATTCCCATTATTACATAAAACATACTAATAAATACATATGAAATCCTAATTGAATTAGGAGTAATTCCAACTGCTTTTAGAATACCTATTTCTCTTCTTCTATTTAAAGTATTAATATAAATAATAATAAATATAAGAGCTGCTCCAACAATTAAACTAACAAGATTAGAGACTACATTTATCATATCAATACTCTGCATAGCTTGTCTTAATATTGCATCTGATTTTTCATCACTTGTAAAAACAGGTTCTTTAACTCCTACTGAAATTATCTTTTCTTTTACTTCTTTTGAATCTCCTTCTTCTTCTAATTTTACTACAACACTTGTTGCTTTACTTTCATTAAGACCAAAAACATCTTCAATCTCTTTGTAATGAATTAAAGCATTTAAATCAACAAGTTCAAAAGTACCCTCCATAATTCCTTTAACTTTGTAGGTTCTTTCAACATTATTAGAATATGTGACATTAACTAAAGAGCCAACTCTTACTCCTCCTAAATTATCATAAATTTCAGAACCAAAATAACCTTCTACTAACATTGCACCAAGTATTATTTCATCTCTAGCAAGATCTCCTAAAAATTCTCCTTCTTTAATAATATAAGGATAGTTTGAAATCTCATATTCTTCTGAAGGCAATAATCCAGTTATAGTTGAACCAACAACTTTTTGATTATATTCTATGGATGCTCCTACATCCAATCTTTTTGTTGCAGCTTTTACATCAGGAACTGCTCTAATTTTTTGTAAAACATTATCTGCATTGTTAATATAAATATTATCTCCTCCAGGCTCAATCACAATATCTCCATAAGGATATTTCATAAAATTAGTAAACATTCCGGAAATTCCTCCAATAAATGAAGGTAGAAAAATCAAATTCATAAAAATAAGTGCTAAAACAAAAATAATAAAGATTAATGTTTTCTTATTTCCTCTTTTAACAGAACTTAAAGCACTAACAAATCCAACACGAATATCATCAATCATATTACTTTTTATACTTCGCTAATATTTCTCTTTTAAACTCTTCTTTTCTTCTTTCTTTTTTTACTCTTTCTAGTCTTTCTTTTTGAGTTTCTTTTGGAAATTTTTTAAGAGATTTCTTAGAAAGTTCTTTTAATTCTTCTCTATTCAAATTTTCTCCTTGCAATAATTGATGTATTGTTCTATCTTTTGCTCTTTTTGTTTTCACAAAATAATATATTCCAAATCCAAAAACAAGAATTATAAGAATTACTATTAAAATTGTTCCAATATTAGATTCTTTTTTCAATACATCTAGATTTATCTTTGTTTCTATTTCTTTTTTTCCAAAGTCGTCATAATAAGATATTATTACTGGAAATTCAAACTCTCCATAATCCTCAACAACAAAAGTTAAGACAGCTGGACCATCTTCATCTGAATTCAGTGCTCCAATAAAAGACTGCTTTAAACCTTGAAAAGGATGATCCATATAAACCTCTATTGATTTTGCAGTTCCATCTCCGGTATTTTCAACTCTCATGGTTAATTCAACTGTATCTCCTTCTTTTGGAAGTATTGGGTTAGTCTTAAGAGAAGCTATTCCTAATTCTGCTTTTTCTCCTATTACATCAAAACTTATGTTGTAATTTCTTACAGAATTTTTATAACTAAGAGTTGTTTTAATCACATATGTACCAGGACTTGCATGCTCGTCTACTTTTATATGGTAGGTAATAAATCTCTCACTGTTTGCATAATTTAATCCAGAAATGTCAATGATTAATGGTTCTTTAATTGAAATGTCTATTGGAGGATTTAATAATTCAAAATAAATAAGTCCTGGGTCCTCTGTTCCGCAATTTTCAATTTGTATACCTATTGTAAATTCTTCTCCAACTTCAATTGAACTTGGACTAATATCTGCAACTTCTGCAGTAACACAATAAGAAGCACTTACAAAACCTATTAAAAATATATAAAATACAAATATAAATATTATTTTGGATTTCATTTTCCTCTTTTTGTTATTCTAATTTAATGGAATAATAACTTATAAACCTTATTCTTAAGTCTTAAAAAACAGTAAAATAATTTAGAATTATTGCAAAACTAACCCAAAGAAGATAAGGAATTAATAAATATCCTGCAAGTTTTGAGTTTCTCCTCGCTAAATATGGTCCTGCGAGGAGTTGAACCTCGGTTTATTCGGTTTTTAGCATCTTCATCTTTTACAACTTAGACACCTGTAAACGAATCGTCTTAGCCGTTGGACTACAGGACCTTGAATCCTGAAATTATTTATTATTCACTAAAGATATTTCTAGCTTTTAAATTTTTAGTTTAAGAAACATTTATAAGTAATTCTCCTTTTTTTTCACTATGGCAAAGAATGACAAATTAGAAAATGAAATTCCTGAAATGGAAATTGATAACAAATATTCTTCTAAAAAACCAAATGTTGATAATATGAACAAAGCTCAAAAAGAAGCAGAAAAGACAAAAAAAGAGATAGAAAAATTAAAATCTTTTATTATAAAAAAATTTCCATATCTTGAGGCATTAAGTGTTTTACCTCCTCAAGCAATTCCTTTGTTTATAGAGGAAGAGGAAGTTCCAAAAGAAACTGCAAAAGCAATTCATCTTAATTTGATTATTCCAGAAGAAAAAATAAAAGAAGCAAGCAAAATAAAAACAGAGGTTGTTAAAGAGATAGAAAAATTAAAGCAAAAGATTTGGTTACACATTAGAACTGCTGCTGAAATATGGGAAATCTGTTCAGATAGTAAGTTTGAATTAATTAGTGCAATTGCTATGTCTTTTCCACTTTATGATAAAGGAATTTTAGGTGCATTAAGAGTTGCAGAAATTCATAAATCACTCGTAGTTCAAAAATTTGACAAATATGTTGTAAGTTATGTTTTAGGAGGAAGTTTAGTTAGAGGAGAGGCAGCTAAAACTTCTGATGTAGATGTTTTTGTAATTATTAATGATACTGATGTAAAAAGAATGCCAAGACTAGAATTAAAAGAAAGATTAAGAAATATGATTTATCAGTATGTTGCTGAGGCATCTGCTATGGCAGGTGTAAAAAACAAATTAGAGCCTCAAATTTATTTATTAACTGATTTTTGGGAATCTGTAAAAGATGCTCATCCAGTAATGTTTACTTTTATTAGAGATGGAGTTCCAATTTATGATAGAGGAACATTTATGCCTTGGAAAGCTCTTCTTAAAATGGGTAAATTAAAACCTTCTCCAGAAGCAATTGATTTATTTATGTCAATGGGAGATAAGGTAATTCCTGGAAGTAAAAGAACTCTATTATCAGATATTTTTGTTAATATTTTTTGGGGAGTTACAACTCCTGCACAAGCAATACTAATGTTAAATGGATGTCCTCCTCCAAATGCAAAAAAAGAATTAGTTAGAGAATTTAAAAAAGAGTTTTATGAAACAAAAATGATTGAAAAGAAATACATTGATTTTTTAGATAAAGTAGTTAATACTTGGAGAGATTATGAACATGAAAAAATAAAAGAAATATCTGGAGCTGAAATAGATAAATTTCTAAAGCAAACAGAGGATTTTATTAAAAGATTAAAGGAACTAAGAACTCAAATTGAAAAGAAAACAAATGAAGAAACAATTGAAAGAATTTACAAAGATGTTTTTACCTTGCTAAAAGAAGTTACAGGTAAAAGATCTCAGAATGAAATTATTGATACTTTTGAAAAAACTTTTGTTAAAAAAGGACAATTTTCACCGCAATCTCTAAGAATTCTAAAAGATATTATTTATGCTAAATTACAATTTAAAAAAGGAAAATTAAATTCTCATAAAGTAGATAATGCACGAAAAAATGCAGAGATTTTAATTAATGACTTAGTTGAATATAATCAAAGATGTGCGTTAGTAAATGAAAAGAAATAGACACAACGTTTAAAAACTAAATTTATTCTAATCTAATATATAAAGAGAATTAAAATTCTCTAACTCACAAAATTCCATAAATAATGGAGAAATTTTATGATGAAAGGAAAAGTTGTACAATTTAGAAGAGGAAGACATACAATTCAGGAAAGACACTTTTTAATAGAAATAGAGAGTGTGAATAAGAGAGCAGATGCTCAAAAATTAGTTGGAAAAGAAGTGAAATGGAAATCTCCTGCTGGAAAAATTATTAAGGGAAAAATCTCTTCTGCTCATGGAAATAAGGGAATTGTGAGAGCTATTTTTGAAAAAGGACTTCCAGGACAAGCAATTACAACTGACGTGGAGATAGAAGATTTAAAAAATTCTCCAATAAAAAAGGAGAAACAAAAAGCATAAAATGGCATCATTAAGAAAAGCTGTAGCATATTCAAAGAAAAAAGTGGTTCCTTTTACTAGAATTAGTAAAAAGAGACAAAAATCTTATGTAAAGACAGTTCCACATCAAAAAATTGTTAAATTTACAATGGGAAAAGAAGATTTATTTAACAAAGGAAAATTACCTTATCAACTTACAGTTGTTTCAGAAGAAAAAGTTCAATTAAGACACAATGCTCTTGAAGCTTGTAGGCAATTTATTAATAAAAAAATTGATAAGGAATTAGGAGGACAATATTTGTTTAAAGTTATTCCTTTTCCACATCATATTCAAAGAGAAAACAAAATGCTTACTGGTGCAGGTGCAGATAGAATGCAAACTGGAATGCAATTATCTTATGGAAAATCAACTGGTAAAGCAGCAATTTTAAAAAAAGGGAGCAGAATCTTTTTTGTTGCTGTTCCAAATGAAAAAGCAGTTTTCTTTGTAAGAAAAGTTTTGAGACAAATTAAATCAAAACTTCCTGGAAAAATAAAGATTCTTTATGAGATTAAAAAGTAATATTTGTACTAATTACTAAGTGACAACAAATAGAAAGATTTATAAAGTTTAATATTTCTAAAATAATATAAAAAATTGAATATTAAAATGAGTGAAGAAAATCAACCAACACCTGAAGAAAAAAGACAATTATCATTGGATAATCTAAATAATTCGACTATCACTGATTTAGCCTCTGCTTATTTTGTAGAACAAAATGGAAATTATGGTGAATCAGTAAATTCTGCTATTGAACAATTTAAATATCTTCCTGCTCTTCAAAATGAAGAGAATTCTGCTTATATTATAGATTCTTTATTAGCTTCAAGACAAGGAAATAGAAGATATTCTGGAAATGTTAATGAATCTCAATTAATTTCTAATGCAGCAAAAATAATGACTGAAGCTTTAGGAAATATTAAAACAGAAGATGTTCTTTCACTAATGAATTCTAATGCAAGTCTAGATGAAAAATATTCTGGAAAATATCTTTCTGAATTAGATGAAGAAGTCCAAAAACAATTTATTGAAATTTATCGAAACTATTTTGTTGATAAAAAAGTATCTGAAGCAATTTCAGCAAGAGCAGCTTTTTTAAGAAAGAATTTAGAAGATATTGTAACTCAATCAGAGGAGGATTCAGAGTAAAATGAACACAATAGTTAAAAAATTACTGCCTTTTTTATTTGCTGGAGCTAGTTTAGTTGGATGTAATAGTGATTTTAAGAAATCTGAAATTCCTTATATCATAAATAGTGTTCAGACAACTCTTTCAAAAGATGGAAAAGAAATATCAGTTTATGCTGTAGATGATGACAATGATAGAAAAATTGATAGAGTTTTTGGAGATGGATATTTAATGTTTTATAAAGAAGGAAATCCAGAAGCTTTTAAAGAAAAATATGTTCCTGGAAAAAGCCAAATTCTTAACAAAACTGATGAAAAAATACTCTCAAAAAAATTAGCAGCTGAAAACAGAGATGCATATGTCTCAGATATTCTTGAAAGAATAAAAGAAGATGGAAGAGAAGATAGTAAATAAAAATTTAACTTATTAAATAAAAATGGATTTTGAAAAACTAAATGAAGAAGAAGCACACTATTTAATTGGAAAAGAGATTTCTTCAATTGCAAAAGAACTTACAACTCCTAAAAGTGGAATAAATCAAAAAATAGATGATTATGAAATTTTAAGAGGAGATATTAAAAAATATCATAAAATAGATTTTGCGCCATATGATAAAATAATTAGAGGATTTCTTGAAGCAAAATTAGACCAGCAATATGCTAGGTCTAAAAATATTGATAAAGAACTTGAGAATTTAAATAATTCTCTTAAAGATTAATCTATTAATTCTTTAACTAATTGTGCCATTATTTCCACAAATTCTTGTGTTTTTTCTTGCCAATTATCAATTTCCACACCCTTTAAATTCTTTTCTTCTCCATGTGCAATTTTTTTATGAAGAACTAATAAATCTCTATAAAAAAGCACATATTTCATTTTTAGTTTTTTAGAATTTACAAAATTTTCTTTTAAATCAATTGGAATGTGTTCTGGAGAAGGAGGAGTTACATTTGCTGCTATTAGAGCTGCATGTGCAGAATCAACTGCTGCCCAATATAATCCTTCAATTACATTTAATTCAGCTGCTTTACTTCTTGCAATATGAAGAGGAGCTCTTTGAAGACAGCTATAAATTGCTTCTGGAGTTGATTTTATTTTTCCTTCAATTAATAGTCTCTTTAATGGATTAAAAAATCCAGCATAATCTAACATTGCTTCTCCATGTCTTAATACATTTAATATAACTGGGTCTCCTCTCATTAAATCTTCCCAAAAAGTAGTTAATTTAATTGTGTTAATATGTAAATCTGCAGAATATGGATTTTTTGCTAATAAATCATCTAATTCTGTTCTATACCAAGCAATTAATTCTTGGTCCCATTTTACTGCTGCATCATCTAAAATTATAACAATGTCAATGTCAGAACCTGCAACAGAAGTTTGTTTAACTTGAGAACCAAATAAAACTACTGATTTTATTATTTTATCAAATATTTTATAAGCTTTTACTGCAAAATCCATTGCAATATCATGTTCTCTTTTAAGTTTTAAAGTAGGAAAATCTTTTTTACTAGGTTCTTTTTTATTTTTTTCTGATTTTTTAGAAGTTTTTTTTGCACTTTTTTTAAAAGTTTTTTTCTTTGCCATCCTCTTTTATAATTTCAATAAGTATATTTAGTTTTTAAATTTACTGGAAAAGAGTAGTTATTCCATAGGTGTTCCACTCATTCTGCCTCCACTTGCTTGTTGATTTCCTCCTAATTCCATTGGCAATCTTGAAAAACCTGCTCCAAATGTTTCATAATTTATTGAAGGAAGCATTTGTCCATATCCTGAAAAATATCCTTGTTGAAGTGCAAGAGTTTGATTCCAAAAAGGCCCTGTTCCTGTAGAATACATTGGAGAACCTAAGCCTTCAAAAGCTTCTTTCATAGGATTTGTTTGAAAATGCTGCCACCAAGTTCCAGCCTCAATTATTTTTTTAATATCTTTTTGAGGAAGTTTTTCCATCATTTCTTTTAAAGGAACATTTCCCATTCCCATTGGAAGTTCTGTGTGTTCAAATCCAAAATTATCAGATAAGTGAATGTGTTTTACAAATGGAGCTATTTTTTCTGTTTCTTTAATAATATCTTTTTCACTTGCACCTGATTTTCTTAACATATTAATATGTCCAACATCCCATGTAGCACCAATTAATTTTTTTGCCTGATTTCTAGCTTCTGATTCAGATAATTTTCCAGTTTCAACTGCTCTTTTTACAAATTGTTCTCTTGATTTTTCAATTAGATTTTTTAATTCTTCTCCTGTGCTTATTGCAAATCCAGAAGGGGGATTTTCAATACTTAATATAGGTGTTTTTTCTCCAAATTTTTTATATGCTTCAAAAGCTGCATTTCCAAAACTCTGTGAAGATTTTTCAGTTGCAAATTCTTCAATAGGAACATACATTTGAGGAGCAATATCTTTTCTTTTTAAATTAACTAATAAATTTTGTATTGCTTGTGATTCTGCTAGAGCTGGATTTTTTTTGTTTTTTAAATCCTCTTTAAATTTTTCTGAAATCCTCATTAATTCATTTCTTTGCTCAGGAGTTCCATATTTGTAAGCTTTACTAAATAAATTATTTATATTTTTATGAACATCTTGCAAGTAACTATTGGCAGTTTGATAACTATTCCAAACTGCTCTTTGAGTAGGATCTAGAGTTTCTAGAGTATATTTTCCGCTTTGTAATCCTTCTAGAACATTCCTTATTAAAGGTTCATTTAATCTCAAAATTTCATCTGCTCTTTCTTTATTAAAAAAAGATTGGTCAAGAGAATTGCTCCATTCAGAATAATTTGCAATTTCTAATTCTTTTTCAGGAGTAGAAGGAGTTACTTTTTTAAAATCTTCTCCTGGATAATATCTTGTTTCTGTTTCAAGAGGAATCATTTTTCCAGAATCTCTGTCAATTGCTATTAATTTTTTAATTTTTCTTCCTTCAGCTGTTGTTTCCCATTGAGTTCCAGGAAGTCCTTCTGAAGAATGAAAAGTTACAGGAAAATTTCCATCTGGATTTACTTCATAACTTCTTTTAAGAACATCTGCCATTCTTCTTTCTGCCATTTCTCTGTCTACTTCACTAAAACCTCTTTGACTCATTCCAGCAGAATCCATTACAGGGCCATGAACAGACATTTCAACTCCTGTTAATTTTCCTAATCTATGAGCTTCTTTTAAATATTGTTTTGGAATTGAATCAAAAATCTCTGGAGAAACTAATGCAAGCTCTACTTTTTTTGAACCTCCTGAAAGTTTTGAAGAAACTTCTTTTAGAACATTAGCAGAACGAGGGTCTGTTGTTATTCCTAAATCTCCTGCAGAAACAGAATATCCATAATTTGGACTTAAACTAGAATATCCTCCTAAATATAAATTATTAATAGTGTATTCTCCTCTATTTGCCATGTTTTTATTAATTGATTTTAATTTATATAATTAACTAATATCGGAATTGTAAAGTAAACGTCACCTAAAGAATAAGTTTTTAATAATGTTTTCCTTTTTGAAGAAATGGATAAAGAAGTTTCATTTATCATGGCTTCATATTTTTTGAGGATTGTAGAAAAACAAAATAAGGCACTTTTAAATATTCTTGATAAAGAAATATCTTATTGCTGTAAAGATAACCTCTTTGAAATAAAAATATTGGTAAAGATTAAGAAAAATATTAAAAAAATTAAACAAAAAAAGCTTTTGTCTATCCAAAATAAAATAATGAATGTAGAGAATATTTTAAAATCAAATTTTGCAAAAGGTAGCACCGAAAGGGTTATAAATCAAATTTTCAATTTAATCTCATGAAAATCCCAAAAACAACAAATAGATATTGTCCATATTGTAACAAAAAAACAGAGCAAAAGATTAAAATAGTATCGACAGGTGCAAAGAGGGGCTCTTTAAAGAGAGGTTCTAAACAAAGAGCTGCCTTAAGGGGTAGAGCAAGGGGAATTGGAAATCTTGGTAGATGGTCAAAACCAGCTGTTTCAAAATTCAAAAGAAAATCAAAAACCACTAAAAAACCGAATATAATGTATGTTTGTAGTGTGTGTGGTAAAGCAAAATATAGAAAATCTAGTAGAAATAAAAGGGCTGGCAAATTAATACAAGAATAATTAATTATTTACTACTGCGTCTTATCAAATCCAACCACCTGTTTTCTCCTATTTCCAAATTAACTCCTGCTCTTCCAGAAGGAACTTCATCGGTCGTTGAATGATTTTCTATAAAGTTATGTTGAATAACTATCGCAGTCATTAAGATTGGAGCAGACCATAAAGCTTTCAATCCTCTAAAATCTATAACTCTGTCTTTTATTTTCATAAATACTGTTTCAATCTTATAATTATGAATTCTCGTCTTTTGATAGTTTTGTATTTTGTGCTCTATAGTTAAACCGCCTAATTTATTTGAGTAGAATAGCTTTCTAAATGCTCTCGGATAGAAAACTCCCGCATCTGTTTGAATGTATTTTGGTTTTCCTTTTTGGATAGACTTTTTCAAGAACTCTTGAGCTTCAATAGGGTTTGCAGATAAACTATAATGAAAACCTGTTATTAACTTTGTATCCAATCAAGACAGCATCAAAACCTATCCAATTTTCCTTCCCTGTTAATCATAGTTTCATCAGCATAGAAACTATTGCCTAAATTGTAACCTTGCTTTTCTATGAACTTGTGAACTTTTAATGTATATTTTCTAACCCAATCCAAAACAGAAACGTGACTAATTTTATGACTAAGATGCCTCTTTAATTGGTTTCTCATCTTTCTACTTGATAAATTAGAAACATACATATCAATAGACATTGTAATAATCTCAGGTTTGTTTCTCATTCTGTAAAAACCTTCGTCGTTTGTAAAATATTTATGACAATTTTTACAGAGATATTTTTGAATTTTCCCTCGGTGTTCTGTTTTTCTAAAACCCTTCTTTAGAAAATTCTTGCCTGAACAATGTTTACACTTAATCATGCATATATTCAGGTACATGAACTATATAAACCTTTCGGTACATGAAAGATTTATACTCCTTCTAGTATGATTTTTCCTTTTTCGGCTCTTGCTTTTAGCTCTTTACCTAAGAGTCTTGATTCTTTAACCACGTCTTTTGGTAAGGTTGTTATGTACCTCGTATATTCGATATTTCCAACTTTTTTATCTAATACTTCTCGTATTTTCATAATTTAATTCAGGAACATGAAGTATTTAAATTTGTCTGTACCTGAAAACTAATATCTTTCTGATGGATGGTATTTTATTTCTTTTTTTTCAAATCTATTTTCTCTTCCTAATTTATCTATATCTTTTCTTTCTATTTCTCTAGTTTTGTACAATCTATCTGATTTTCCTATTTTTGCTAAAGGAGATTCTAAAAAACTAATTTCTTTAGGTAGAAAAGAATTATTTTTTCCTAATTCTATTGGATTTATAATTGAAGAGATATTTAATATTCCTCTTTCTCTTTCTGAAAAAATATATTTTGGCTCTTCATCTAAATTTGAGCCTACAGAATATTTAAAGGAATTCTCTTCTTCTTTATTACTCTCTAAAGCATAAGTTGTTCCAATATCTCCTTCTAAATTAGTTGTTCTTGTCTCTTCTGCAGTTTCAATTTTATTTAAAGGAGAATCAGGAATTTTAGAAGTCTGTAAAAATTCTGAAAATGAATTTGAATTAATTTCTTCTTCACTGTATTCTGGTTTTTCTTTAATATTTTCTTCTTCAGTTTCTTCTAAATTTTCATTAAAATCTTTTTCTTTTATTTCTCTTTTCAAATCTACTTCTTCTAATTTCTTTTTATTTTTTTTAGAATCTTTATTTTCTCTATTCTTTTCCTTAAGAGGTTGTTTTCTCATAGAAATATAAAGTTTGATAAATATATAAATATAATTAATTTTTTATTGGTATAAAATTAAAAATAGGTGACGTGTTATTTTTGATTCTTGGATTTGTTTTAATTCTTAATTCTTCTATTAGAAATATTACTGGAAACATAATTGAAGGAGGAATTAATTTTGGAGATTCTCTTTTAGGTTTGGCATTTATTTCAGTTGGATTGGTTTTTTTCTTAACAAAAGAAAGCGAGCTTGAAAAAAAAGTTAAAGAAGATAATTTAGCTCAACAAGTTTTAAAGATTGGAAAAATATATTCAAAGCAAAGAGAATTCAAAAGAATAGCAAATAGAATGAATTATTCTGGAAGAGAATTTAAAGAAGGATATCAGATTTTAGATTACAATGGAAATCCTTTAACTGTTATACCTAAACATAAAATCTCTAAAGGAGTTCATTATAGTATTTTAAAAGCACTAGCAACTGGAGAATCAAGTTTTAGAAAAGCAGGATAAACTCTTTTTTAATTTTTCTTTATTTTCTAAATATCTTTCTGCTATTCTAGGATAATCATCTGCAACATTTGTTATTAAATAAGTTATATCTAATTTATTCCCTTCCTTAGAAAGAATAAGCTCTGGATTTCTGCTCAATGCTTTTTCTAATCCTTTTTCTAATAGAAAAGTTTGATCTCTTTTAAGTTCTTTTCTTATTTTAAAATATCTTATAGGATTCATAGAAATATCTCCTAATCTGCTTATTTAAATCTTCTAGAATCATGTATAGCTAGGCATTCCATGTGCTTTCTTATAAATGTCAAATAAATTAAAGGCAGCATCAACAGCATTTCTAGATGCTAATGCTCTAATTTGTGTTTTTTCTATAAAAGTATCTGGTTTTATTACAATAGGAGCTTTTTTTTCTGGTTTTTTTTCTATTTGTGGAGCTTCTTTTTTCTCATATTTTCCAATTAATGCAAAAAAAGGATTTGAAGTATCTTTGGATTTTTTCTTTTTTTCTTTTGGAGAAGGTTCTTCTAGAAAAAAATCTATTTCTGATTTTAATTGTCCTAAACTTTCTGTAGTTGCTCCTTCAACTAGTTTTAAAGCATCGCCTAAATCTGAATCTTCCATTAATTCATCTAGTTTGTTTAATTCATCTTCATTTAAAGCATAAGCACTAAAAGTTACTTCTGTTCTTCCTCCAAAAGCATAATGACTTTGTTGTCCTCCAAATCTTTGAGGAATTCCTCTAAATTTAAATTCAGTTAAAATGCAGCTATAATAATTTCTGGGTTGCCTCATTTTTTTTAGTTCTCTTGGAAGTTCTCCTTCTAATGCTGCTGCCTCAATATCTACTTTATTTTTTCCTAACAAACTTAATTCTAAGACAATTGTATTAAAGGTTTTTACTAAAGCTGCTTCTCTTCCCATATCTTTTGATTCTAATTCTTGTGCTGCTTTTAAATAAGGTTTTGCCCATCGAGAATATAATTTTAAACTATTTACTTGGCTTCTCAAATATGTTTTTTCTAATTCATATCTCTTTCTTAATTCTGATTCTGATTGTTCTAGCCAAGAATAAAACTCATGAATTCTTGGTTTTAGAATTCTTCTAACTCTATCATTTAAATCAAGTCTATCTACATCTTTTACTTCTCTAGCTGCTAAAAAAGCATCAATTAGAGTTGCAAATCCTGCTTGATTAAGAGCCATTGCTTTTATACTTGAGTTTCCTTTTGTAATATCAACTTTATCCATCCAAAGCTGTTTTAAACTTAAAATAGCTGCATCTTTATTTTCAGTCTTTAAATCATCATATGTTTTTAGTCTAATTCTAAATTCTTTTAAATCATAAATAATATTTAGAATGCTTCTTAAAACAGTATTTATATCTCCCATTAATTTTGAGGCTTGTTGTTGCATTATTGCTGCTCTTTGTCCTAATTCTCCAAAATGTCCTGAACCAGGAGAAGATGCAAAATTATCAATGTATTTTTGAGGAGCAAGTCCAAAATCATTCATTAAATCTAAAATAAAGAAATAAATTGGTTCTAGAGTTTCTGAAGTAGAGTCATAGACTAATGTGTGTTTTGATTCAAATCCATTTTTATCTATTTTAAATCCACTTTTATCTAATTTAACTGCTTGAGGCTTAACTTCTTCTGCAGGAATATTCTCTGCAGAGCCATATTTTTTTAATAATTCCTTTCCATTAGAAGCATACAAATTTGGATTTATTTTTCCAATGATTTGAGGTAATGTTGCCACCATAATAAAATAAAGACATATTGATTTAAAAAATGTTTGCACTAAATAAATCTTTATAAATAATAAGAGTCTTTGTATTTTATGGCATTGTTTAAAAGAAGAGATAAAGGAATTCTTGATTTAACTGAAAAATATAAAAGAGACCAAGAAAAAGCTGCTGAAATGAAAGCAGAAATAGAGAATTCAAATTCTAATTCAAGTACCTCTAGTGCTTTTGGATTTTTAGGAAGTATGGCTTCTGCATCAAGTTCATCTAGTTCTTCTGATGAAACTATTGATTCTGAATCTAGTGCTGAAGTGAGAAGAAAACAACTTTCAAAAAAACTTTTGAATATGACTGAAAAAATCGAAGATTTGTCAAATCAAATTTATCATATTCAGCAAAGAATCGAAGTATTAGAAAGAAAAGCAGGTGTTGGTCGTTATTAATTAAATTAATAAATGTTATTTCTTTTAGATAAATATGAAAACAATGAAAATCTCTGATTTTCAAGCATTTAAATTTTTATTGAATGCTAAAGGGAGTAAATGAATTTGAACATAAAAGATTTAGAAAATAAAGCTCGAGCATATGCATTAAAAAATGCACTTGTATATAAAGGCAAAGCTCAGACAGGAGCAGTTATATCTGCTTTATTTAATGAAGGATTAAAAAAAGAAGAAGTTAAAAAATATGTCCAAAATATTTCTAAAATTGTTAATGAAATAAACAAATTATCTCTAGAAGAGCAAGAACAAGAATTTTCAAGTTTGAAAAAAGAAATTAGTGTGAGAAAAGTTAGAGAAGGCTTAGAAGAGTTACCTGGAGCTAAAAAAGGAAAAGTAATAATGAGATTTGCTCCTTCTGCTTCTGGTGGATTTCATATTGGACATGCAATAACTCTTGGATTAATTTATGTTTATGTTAAAAAGTATGGTGGAAAATTATATGTGAGAATAGAAGACACTAATCCTGAAAATGTTTATAAGCCAGCATATAAAATGATTAAAGAAGAATCTAAATGGCTTACAGAAAATAAAGCAAAAATATTGATTCAATCAGAAAGAATGAATCTTTATTATGGATATGCAGAAAAATTAATTAAAAAAAATGCTGCTTATGTCTGCACTTGTTCTGGAGATAAATTTAGAGAATATTCGAACGAGAAAAAAAATTGTCCTTGTAGAAAATTAAGTGTGAAAGAAAATTTAGAAAGATGGAAAAAAATGTTAGATAAAAAAGGATATAAAGAAGGTGAAGCTGTTTTAAGATTTAAATCAGGAATGAAAGACAAGAATCCTGCAATGAGAGATTTTCCATTAGCAAGAATAAATTTAACTGAGCATCCTCTTCAAAAAAAGAAATATAGAATTTGGCCTTTAATGAATTTAGCGGTTACTGTCGACGATATTGAATTAAAAATGACCCATATTATTCGAGGAAAAGACCATAGAGATAATGCAGAAAAACAAAAAAGAATTTATAAAATTTTAAATAAAAAATTTCCCTGGATAGGCTTTATTGGAAGAATTCATTTTAAAGATTTAGAATTATCAACCACAAAAATGAGAGAAGCAATTCAAAAAAAGAAATTTAAAGGATGGGATGATGAAAGATTACCGACGATAGCTTCATTAAAAAAATTAGGATATAAACCATTTGCATTTTGGAAATTTTCAGAACAAGTTGGTTTGTCAGAATCAGACAAGATTCTTGATAAAGAAGAGTATTTTAAACTTTTAAAAGCATTTAATAGAAGTAATCGAGAATAAAAACATTTTTAAAGATGAATTATTTAATTA
>JAFCDI010000016.1:0-7864 GCA_017609755.1 Candidatus Pacearchaeota archaeon | reverse complement strand
GTTGTAACTACTCTAATTATAATTCTATTAGTTATTGTAGCTCTTGGAATTATCTGGGTGGTTGTGAAAAATGTTATTGAAGGTGGAGTAGAACAAGTAGACTTATCAACTCAATGTAGAGATGTTGAAATTAGGGCAGTAAGTATTGCAAATACTACTACTGATGGAAAAGGCTATGATATAACTCTAAGAAGAACAGGAACAGGAGATGATATTGGGGGTATAAAGATTGTAATCTCTAATGGTACTGCATTTAGTGAACCTAAGGAATTTGGAGTTGCACTAGAACCATTAGAAACACAAACAAGAACTGTTACTTTTACTAATGGAGTTACAGACCCTAATAAAATGGAGTTAACTGTTTACTTTATTAATGACTTAGGAGAAGTACAGATTTGCCCTATAACAATTGATGAAGAGTTTTAAATTCTTTTTTTATTTTTTAAACTCTTTATATTTTTTCTTATTTAAAAATTGAAAATATAGTTTATCTTATTATTATATAAACTTGATCGTTTTTTCGTACAAAAGGTATTTTTAATCCTATTTCTTGTCCTTTATGCGCCTTCTTAACTGGTTTTCCTTTAATTTCCATACTTTCTACTTTGATTTTTTCTAATCCAGTGCTTTTTCCTATTATTACTATTTCATCTCCTATTTTTAATTGAGAAACTAGTTTAATTGTTGCAACTTTTATTTTTGGATAATAATGAATTATTTTTCCAATAAAATGCTTTTTCTCTTTGGCTGCACTATGCTCTACTTTTGCAAAATCATCTGAAGTTGGAATACCTAAATAAAATCCAGATGAGAATCCTCTATTATAAACTTTTTTTAATTCTTCTAATCCTTTTTTAATTTCAGAAGAACTTAATTTTTTATCTAGAGCTTTTCTATAAACTCTTATTACTGTGTCAACATATCTTGGATCTCTATTTCTTCCTTCTATTTTAAATGCTTTAATTCCTGATTTTTTTAATTTTTCAATAAAGGGTAATGAACACAAATCTTTTGCAGACAGTATTTTATCATTTTCTATTTCTAATTCAAATCCTTCTTGTTTATCTCTAACAATGTAACTTCTTCTACAAGGATGAATGCACTGTCCTCGATTTGCTGATTTATTAAATAAAAACTGAGAAGTAAAGCATCTTCCAGAAATAGCAACACACATTGCTCCATGAATAAAGGTTTCTACTTCAATTATTTTAGAAATCTTTTTTATTTGTTTTAGATTTAATTCTCTAGCCAATACAATTCTTTCTGCTCCTAATTTTTTATAGAATTCTGCTGATTTAATATTAGATACAGAAGCTTGAGTTGAAATATGAAAAGGAATTTTATATTTTCTGCAAAGAGATATTACTGATAAATCCCAACAAATAACTGCATCTACTTTATTTTTTATTTTTTTTATTGTACTTTCAAGTTTTTTAAGCTCATTATCATAAATTATTGTGTTTATTGTTAAATATCTCTTGATTTTCTTTGGTTTACAAATTTTTTCTATTTTATTTAAATCTTTAATTGTAAAATTTTCTGCATTTTTTCTCATTGAAAATTCTTTTAATCCAAAATAAACTGAATTCGCTCCTGCTTTAATTGCTGCTACTAACATTGGAAAATTTCCTGCTGGAGCCATAAGTTCATATTTTTTTCTCATATTAAATTCAAAAAAGTTAACTTTAAAAACTTAATTTATATTATAATTTTATGACAGCTAAAAATGGGAGTTATCCCCATCATAAATAGAAAGAATTTTTCTAGCTGTGCGAGGACACCAAGGTTTTCTTCGCTTAACCTTCCTTTAAATTTGTCGATTACTAATATTTTTATACCTTCTTATTCTAAATTAAATATCAGAAAATGGTGGTTGTGGTCTAACGGTTATGACGCGTGGTTGTGGTCCGCGAAAAGGGAGTTCGACTCTCCCCTTCCACCCTTAAAAAGGAGAAGAAAATGGAAAAGATAAATATCTTATTTGTTTGTAAATACAATCGGTTTAGAAGTAAAGTAGCTGAAAAATACTTTAAAAGAATTAATAAAAATTCCAAAATAAAAACAGCTGGAATTATAGAAGTAGACAGGCCTTTAGATGCTAATGAAAGAAAAAGAAATATTTACTTAAAAAAGAAATTTGGATTTGTATTAAATGCAAAGTCAGTAAGTGTGAGTGTTAAATCTTTAATGTGGGCAGATAAAATAATTATTGTGGCTGACGATATTTCTAAAAAAATATTCAATAATAAAAAATGGAGAAACAAAGTAGAGGTTTGGAAAATTCCTGATGAAAACACAGATAATAAAGAAAAAATTAATAGAATTGTGGGAAAAATTATGAAAAAAGTTGATAATTTAGTTAAACAATTGGAGAAAGAAAAATGACAGAAATCATAAAAGGATTTAAAGATAAACTTGGAAAGAATGCTGAAAAAGCTGCATTTATTAGAGAAGTTGCAAAAGAGATTTTTAGAAGATATAATTTTCTAGAAGTTGAAACTCCTATAATTGAGAATGAGAAATTTGTAAAAGGAAATAGTTCTGATGATGTAATTTCAGATATATTCAAACTTAAAGATAAAGGAAAAAGAAATTTAGCTCTTAGATATGAATTTACTTTTCAATTAAAAAGAATAGCTCAAAATCAAAAACTTCCATTTAAGAGATTTCAAATAGGCCCAGTATTTAGAGATGAACCAGTCTCTGGAAATAGATTAAGACAATTTACTCAATGTGATATTGATACTATTGGAGCAGATATTAAAAATGAAGCAGAAATTCTTTCAGCAACTAAAGAAATTTTAGATGCTCTTAAAATAAAATCAATTATTTATATTAATAATAAAAAATTATTAAATGAAATTCTAGATGAACAAAAAATAGAAAATAAAGAACAAGTTATAAGAGAATTAGATAAATTAGATAAACTTCCTATTTCTGAAGTAAAAAATAATCTTAAACAATTAAATGCAGAAAAAATTTTATTGATTCTAAAAAAACCAAATGAATTTTTTGAAAAATATAAAGCTTTTTCTGAAATTCAAGAACTAATTAAATATTGTAAATATTATGGCTTAGATGTGAAATTTTCTCCTTTTTTAGCAAGAGGACTTTCTTATTATACTGGAAATGTTTTTGAAATAAAATCAAATATAAAAGAGACAATTTGTGGAGGAGGAACTTATCAAGTTAGAAATTTTATTGGAACTGGAATCTCTTTTAGTATTGAAAGATTAATGGCAGTTACAAATATTAAAATAGAAATTGAAAGAATATTAATTGTTTCTCTAAATCAAGATAAAAAAGCTATTTCTCTTGCAAAATTCCTTAGAAAAAAAGGAAAAAATGCAAGTGTTTACTTTGGAAAACCCTCTAAAGCTTTAGAATATGCAAATTCATATGGAATTAAAAAAGTAATTATAATTGGAACTAAAGAAGTTAAAATTAAGAAATTTAAAATTAAAGATATGAAAACAGGAAAAGAAACTCTTTTAAAATTATAATTCAAATTCTTCTATAAATCCAGAGATTATGTTCTATTTTTCAAGATATTGAAAGAATTAAATAAATTCCTTCGAGCAAATAAATATAGGTTGTTAAAATAAGTAAAATAAACAAAAATAATTCATTAGAATTTGCAGTATTTTCAATCAAAAACAATCTTGAAAAAAATTTCAATAAATAAGAAATAGCAAAAAAACAAAAAAGTGTATCTAAAATATTTAAGTCCTTTTATGAGAACTTAGCTGAGATATCTGTTTTGTTTCAAAATAAATTATTAGACAAATTGCTAAACTGTGAAAGAATAGATTAATTTCATTCCATATGTTGCTTCTAATAAAGCTGTCATTCTTGGAAGCCTAGTTGAATAAAGCTATTTTTATTTATAAATGCTTATGGATGCAAAATGTAGATTTTTATTTCTTCTTGTTTATAAAGCACTTCTTTTTTAAAATATCATGAAATTTAATAAAATTGAAAGAAGGTTAAAAAATGAAGAACAAAATAGTATTAGTAGCAATGGCTCTACTTTTAGTTGCTGTTTTAGGAAAGAGTATGATAGCAGCTTTTCCTATGGAAAAAGGTTTCATGAACTCAAATTTATTTGAGGAAAAACAAGTAGAAATACAAGAATTTATAGAATCTATTCAACAAGCAATTGAAGATAAAAATTTTGAAGAATGGAAGAATCTAATTCAATCTCAATTAACTCAAGGGAGATTCAATGAAATTGTGGAAATGCATAATCAAAACCAAGAAAAGCAACAATTAAGAGAACAAATGTTTAAGGCTTGGGAAAACAAAGATTATGAAACAATGAAACAATTAAGAGAACAATTGCAAAGAGAGAATATGCCTTCTAAGTTTCGAAATAATAATGGAGAATTCCACAACCAACAAAACATTAAGGGAGGAAAAGGTTTTTTCCAAAGATTTCAATTTTGGAGAAGAGAATAATTTATTTTTTTTCTATTTTTTTTATTATCTCTTTCATCCTCTCTAAAGTTTGCTTTGATTCTCTTCCTTTTTTAAATTCTTTAGAATAAATTTTTTGTCTTCTATATATCTCTTTTATTGCTGCTTTTTCACATATCTCTTTATTAATTATTCCTGCTTTTGTATTGCTAACTCCCATTTCTGTTGGAGAAGAATATCCAAAAGCTGTTTTATTTTTTGTAAATAATCTTGAAAGAGCTTTTAAAATTTTAAAATTATTAATATCTCTATTATAATTTACAACTCTTTTTTTGTTCTTTTTTAAATAATAAGGATCTATTTTATTTGTATCTTTTATATCTGCTGTGGCTGCTTCATAAGCAATATTTAAGGGATGATTAATAGAAAGATTATAAATTGGAAAAGTTTCTAATTTTGCAAATCCTGCTTTAATTTTTCTTTTTCTATCTAAATAAATCTGACTCATTGCAACACTCATTTTTCCAGAATTTCCTGCTGCACCAGTAATAATAATTAATTTAGTAGTTGTAGGAATAGCTGGATTTTTTTCATAACCTAAAATTGCTTTTTTTGGATTAAAATAATTCTTTGTTTTTTTATGAAAATAAACCTTTCTTACTTTTTTTTCTAAAATTCTTTTGAATTTTAATGCAGACTTTTCTCCCTTAAATAAGGTTATAACAACATAATCTATTTTTAATCCAGCTTTTTTAAAATCTCTTATATCTTTTAAAGTTTGTTTTTTATAAGTTAAATTAAAATCTCCTAATCTTTTTCTACTATCCAAATCTTTTGCACTTACACAATAAATAATTTCTAATTTTCCTAAAGTTTTTAATAATTTTAATTTTGTGTTTGGCAAATATCCTGGAAGAACTCGAGAAGCATGTCCATCATAAGATAAATGTCCTCCAACCTCTAGATAAAGTCTCTCAAATTTTTTTAATCTTTTTAAAATATCTTTTTTTTGAGCTTTAAGATATTTTTTAGTATCAAATCCTCTTTTCATTATTTCAACAATCAAAATAAGTATATAAAATTAATTAAGAAAATAAAAAATAAAAATTTATAGAAGAATTATTATCACTTCTTTTTCTTTTTTGTGGCAGGTTTTTTTGCAGTTTTTTTCTTTGCCATATCACTAAGCAACACTTCTTTTGCTAAATAATTAATTTTTCAGATTATTTAAAATTATTTTTATTGCACTGATATCTTTCTTGTCCAACTATTTTCTCCCGTCGAGAAATCCTTGAAATCTTTTATTTTCAGAGGCTCTTTAAATAAGGGACAATTAAGAACAAAAGTCTCAAATTCTCCTCCTTCTCCTGCAGGATGAATTTTGTATTTTTCTTGAAGTTCTATTACCTCTTTTATAAAATTCTTATCAATAACTCTTCCAAGCCATTTCTTATCCAAAGGATAAGCAAATACTCCAATAATTATTATCTCAAATTTTTCTTTTATCAGCTCTTTAAGATAATCTATCTCATTTTTATGCCATAGGGGATTAATACATTTTAAATTCAGTTTTGTGCATATTTTTTGAATTCTTGATTTCTGATAAATCGAATGTAGAGCTCCTGTAACAATTGTATCTATTTTATATTTTTTCTTTGCTTTTTTAATGGCTTTTTCTAAATCTTCTAATTCTTTTTCTTTTTTTCCTTTTGTTTTTTGAATTAAAATAGGAAGATTCATAGCTTTTGCTTGGAATTTTGTTTTTTCAATTGAAGGAGTGTGAAACATATAACTCTCAGAATTTTCAGAAATAATTGTTATAAGGCAGCTTAAATCATATCCTTTCTTTTTTGCTAAATATGCGGAATAACACGAGTCTTTTCCTCCTGAAAATAAAATTCCTGCTTTCATTTCAAATTTCTCCCAAAGGATTTTCAAAATCTTTATTTATCTCTTTAATTCTCTGTTTTTTTTCATCGTCTAATTCTTTTATTTCTCTTTCAAGTTCTTGTTTTAAATCTGCATAAGGGTCTCCTTTTTGTTTCCAATAAATTTCTTTTAACCAAATTTGAATCTCTTCAAAGTGTTCTTCTTGTTCTAACCAAACTCTTTTTTGAGTTTCTAAATGCAATAAAGGAGGAAAAGAGATTATTCTTTCTTCTTTATTTTCTCCTATAAACTCAGTAAAAGAAACTCTAAACTTTTCTTTATTTTCTTCAAAATGTCCAAATAGTCTGTCATAAATTTCTTTTATTTTATCTTTAATACTAAATTTTCTTTTAGGAAGAGAAATTTCTGTTTCTCTTAGAGCATTTTTGTTTAAAATTTCTTTTTTAATTCTTCTATTTTCAGTTGTAATTGCCTTGTTTAAAGCCTCTATTAATTCCTGCAATGTAACTTTTCTAGCTCTTGACATAGGACTTTTAGGAACTAGAACAGGTATTTCTTCTTCAAGTTCTATTCTTTCTATAATCTGTTTTTTTTCTTCTTTATTTTCAAAAAGTATTTCATCTATGCTTTTGATATATTTATTTAAAAGTATCTCTGATTTAATTCTCAATAAAAGTGCTGCAGCTAAAAGAACTTTACTTGATACAAAAAAATCATCTTCCTCTAGATTCTGAATTTTTTCTAAATATTTGTCAGTTAAAAGAGTTATATTAATATTCCAAGGATCTAATTGTTCTGTGTTTATTAAATCATAAATTATTTCTTGCCAACCTATTTCTCGATTAAACAATAAATCATGAACTTGTTCTTGTTTCACGCTGTTTTTTGATAAATCAATTTCCTCTTTTTCCATAAATTCTTTAATATTTCTCATTATATAAATTTTTATAAGGATATTTATAGATGCTATAGACGAGAAAAATCCTAAAAACAGTGCTTGCAAGATTGAAAGAAATTTTCTTATAGGAAATAGAATAAAAACCTATTTTAAAGGAAAATGGTATTCTGGAGAAGTTGTTGACAGATATTTTAAAGAAGAAAGTAATTAGTCTAATTCTCCATATATTATTATAAAAACAGATGAAAAAGTTGATGATAGTTCTAATGCTTTTTAAAAGGATTTGAAATTGAAGGCAAAATTGATAATTTAAGGACATTTTTGAAGAGGAAAATGAAAAAGTATGGAAGATATGCAATATAGAGAAGATTAGAGTGGAAATTAAGTGAGAAAGAACTAAGAGAAGATAACAAACCTTTGCCTTTTTAAAATTGTAATGCCTAAATATTTTAGTGTAATGGATAAAAGAATTTTTGATGTATTTTAATAGGAGTTACTGACATTACTACTTTTAGCTAATTACTCCCTGTCATTCTAAAAGGGTAACATAATAGAAACATTTAAATAGTTGATGATACTCTATTTTATATCACCTCTTTTTGCCCAGGAGACGCTTCAAGTCGTCTATTTTAGTGGCTTGAAGAATCTCCCAGGGTTTGA
>JAFCDI010000015.1 GCA_017609755.1 Candidatus Pacearchaeota archaeon | reverse complement strand
ATTTATATACTAAAACTTATAAAAGAAAATTCTTTAAATTAGATATGAATTTAAGCTTTTATTTGGAAAAATTAAATGATTCTGAGGAATATAAAGACTTTGTTTTAAAGAATCCTGATGCATATATCTGCTCTGGATTTTTTGTTATTGATTTTGAAAAATCTGACTTTCAGAGACATTTAGATGTTTATGCTCCTAGTTTGAAAAAGGTATTTAGTTTTAAATTAGAAAATGGAGTGGAAAAAGTTCCTTTAGAGAGTTTTGAAGATAAAATTCCTAGAAAACTTTCTATAGATTATGATTTTGATTTAGAGGAAATAGAGAAATTAATTAGAAATAGAATGATTGAAGAGAAAATTAAAAGCAAAATTCAAAAGATTCTTTTATCTCTTCAAAATTTAGAAGGAAAAGATGTTATTACTGCAACTGTTTTTGTTTCTGGTTTAGGAATGTTAAAAGTAAATATTAATCCAATTTCAAACAAGATTATTTCTTTTGATAAAAAATCTTTTTTTGATATTTTGAAAATAATTAGAAAGAAATAGGCTTATTTTTTTACTTCTACTTCTATATTTAAGTTTCTTCTTGAAAATCTACGAGTTCCTTTATCCCCTTTCTCGTTTTTTCCATAAATCTTTATTATTTTAAAGTATTTTTCTAATAGATTTGTTATTTCTTTTTTATTGTAAAGTCTATAGTATCTTTCTACATAAGATTCTTTTCCATTATCTTGAAATCTCCATTTTCTGTAGATTTCTTTTCCTTTGTTTTTGAATTGAGGTTGTTCCTTATTCCACACACTAATAAGCGCTCTTGCTTTTGGTTTTAAAACTCTTGCTAGTTCTATTAAGCTCTTTTCTCTATTTTTTTTAGAAGGAATACAATGGAGAGCAGAAATATAAAGTGCATAATTAAAAAAATTGTCTGGAAACTTTATTTTCCATGTATTGGATACTAGAACTTTTTTATAAGGTTTTTTTCTTGCTATTTTAACCATTTCTTCACTAAAATCAATTCCATAAAATTCTAAATCCTTTTTTTCAATAAAGTTTCTTCCGCTTCCACAACCCAAATCTAAAACTTTTCCTTTTTTATTTTTTAAAAATTCTTTTACTTCATAGATTGTATTAATTCTAAAATTTTTCCATTTTTTTGCTATTTTATTCCAAACTTCTTGTTGATTCATTGAGATAGCAAGTATTTTAAGGTTAAAAATTCTGTGATTTTCATGAAAAAACCAGAGAAAGGAGAGATTAGAAAACCTGTAAAAACAATTTCAGGAATAACTCCTGTAGCTGTTATGCTTCCTCCTAGACCCTGTAATCATGGAGGATGTATTTATTGTCCTAATTTAAATGTTCCTCAAAGTTATACTCCTAAATCCCCTGTTGTTATGCGTGCAAGAGAAGTTAATTATAATCCTTATAAGCAGATTAGAAATAGATTAAAAGCATTTAGAGCAATGAATCATCCAATAGATAAAATAGAATTAATTATTATGGGCGGAACTTTTTTAGAATATTCTAAAAATTTTCAAGAGAATTTTATTAAGGGTTGTTATGATGGATTAAATGGAGTTTGTTCGAGTAGTATAACTGAAGCTCAGAGGAAAAATGAGATTTCTAGTTCTAGATGTGTTGCACTTTGTATTGAGACTCGTCCAGATGTTTGTGTAAAGCATATAGATAAACTGAGGAGATGGGGAGTTACTCGAATTGAATTAGGAGTTCAAATTATTGATGACGAAATATATGAATTAGTAAATAGAGGACATAAAGTAAAAGATGTAATAGATGCTACTAAAGCATTGAAAAATGCAGGATTTAAAATAGGATATCATATTATGCCGGGTTTACCTGGAAGTAATATAAAAAAGGATTTAAAACTCTTTAAAAAACTCTTTACAGATTCTAAATTTAAACCAGATCAATTAAAATTATATCCTTGTCAGGTTATGCCTGGTTCTGAACTAGAAAAAAGATATTGGAATAAAGAGTATTTGCCTTATTCTAAAGAAGAAATTGAGAAAATATTAATAAAAATGTTGAAGATTGTTCCTAGATATTGTAGGGTAATGAGGATTATGAGAGAGATTCCTCCAGAATATTTGGTTGCAGGAACTACTAGAATTGATTTACGTAAAGAAATTGAAAGAGAATTAAGAAAAAATAAAATTAAACTTAAAGAAATAAGATATCGTGAGATTGGATTTGCTCTTTCTAGAGAAAAATTCCTTGATTTGGATTTAAAATTAAAAATAACAAAATATTCTGCTTCAAATGGAAAAGAATATTTTTTAGAATTTGTAAATAAAAATGATATCTTGTTTGGATTATTAAGATTAAGAATTTTTAATAAAAAAGCAATTGTAAGAGAGCTTCATGTTTATGGCCAAGCTTTGAAATTAGGTGAGAAAGGAGAGATTTCTCAGCATAAAGGATTAGGAAAAATATTAATGAAAAAAGCAGAAGAAATTACCAAAAAAAAGAAAATTAACAAATTATTTGTTATTTCTGGAATAGGTGTTAGAGAGTATTATAGAAATTTAGGATATGAATTGGAATCCACTTATATGGTAAAAAATCTTTGATTTTACTATTTTTTTGTTTGTTACTTGATAAGAAGTACGAAAAATTTATAAATAAAAGCAAATTATAATAAGTAATGATTAAAGTTTTATTAATCGGGAGGTGAATGAAATGGATGAAATAGAAAGTGATCGCAATGAAAGAAAAGGCATATTCAAACACAAAAGTAGGTATTTTGTACGATAAAAAGGGAGTAGAACCTTGGGATATTTCTTATTTTAAAAAAGAATTTGAGAAAAAAAATATTGATGTTGTTCTTATTGATGCAAATAAAATTAGTGGAGATTATTCTTTAGTTAAAAATCCAGAAGAAATTTTAATGCCTGAATTATCAGATTTAGTTCATAAAGGATATAAAATTTGGATGAATAGAATTTATCCTAGTGAAGCAAGCCAAGAAGTTATTAATAAAGGATTAAATGCTGTTTCTTGGTTAAGTAAAGAGAATTGTAAAACAATAAATCCTTTAACTGCTTGTGCAGCAGATTATGATAAATTTTTTGCTTTTGAATGTATGCAAAAATATGCTATTCCAACTCCAAGAACAGAGAAAATAACAGGAGAAAGAGGAGCAAATTATTTTGCATCGGAATTTTCCTTTCCTTTGATTATAAAGAGAAATACAGGAGGAAAAGGAATAGGTGTTCAAAAAATAGACAATCTAAATAAACTTGAAGAAGTTTTAAGAGATAAAGACATAATTTCAGGAAAATATCTTGTTCAAGAATTTGTAAAACCAAACAAAAATCATGATATTAGAATTGGAGTAATTGATGGTAAACCTTTAATAAGTTATGGAAGAACACTTGTTTCTAGAAATGGAGACAATAAATTTTGGATGGGAAGTTGTAATCATGGTTCTAAAATAATTCCTTATGAAGCATCAGAAGAAGAACGTAATTTAGCTGTTCTTGCTTCAAAAGCTATTGGGGCTAATTTAAATGAAGTGGATATACAACTCACAGAAAATGGCCCAGTTGTTATTGAAAACAATCCTACACCTGGTTATGATGAGGGAGAAGAGAATTGGGTAGAGTTAATTGTTAATCATATTCTTGAGTTCTATCCAAATAAAAATGAGTAAAAAAATAGCTTTAATAGATAAGATTCGTTCTTTTTATAGTGAAGGACCTAGTTTTGATATTTATGTCCAAAATTTTTTAAATAAAAATTGCAATGTTTTTCAATTAGATCCTCAAAGCATTGATTTTAAAACAAAAAAAGCACTGAGTTACCCTTTGTTTAAATTTAATGGAAATATCACAAGAAGTGAGATTGCTTATTCTTTAAATTTAGAGAATTATGATGCTATTTTAGATATGAGTGATATTGTTAATTTGGATTTTGCAAAAAATCTTCAACAAATAAACACTTTTCACTTTAATTTACCAATTCCAACTTATAATTCTGCAAATAAAAAAACTTATGTTAAAAATTATCCTGAATATATTCCAGAAACAAGAATCACATCAAATGTTTCAAAATTAGAGGATTTATTAAAAAATAAATTTAAAGGCAAAATGATTGTAAAAGATCCTTCTGGAGCACATGGAGATGGAGTTTTTAGAATAACTTCTAGAGACAATTATAATGAAGAATTTAAAAAAATAACTCAAAATGAAAAAATAGAGGTTATTGCACAGAAATTTTTACATTATTGCTTTGAAGGAGGAAAAAGAGTTATTTTATTAGGAAATCCTGGAGAAAGAAATTCTTTTGAATTTGTTATTTCTTATAGAAAAGTTCCTGGAAAAGGACAATGGAAAGATAATCTTGCATTAGGTGGAAAAGCTATTTTAACAAATTTAAGAGAAGATGAAAAAGAACTTTGCTTAGAAGTTGCTGCTAAATCAGGACTTTATGGTATTGGAATTGATATAATGGATGATAAATCAAAATCTGGAAAGAGAATTTCTCGTTTAATTGAAACAAATGCAATAATTGCTACAAGAGCATATCCTGAAGCAATAAGTAAAACAGTTGATTTTATAATGGAGAAAATAAAATGAAAGTAAAAACACTAGCAAGTCAAACTTTTTTAAATAGATTAGAAAGGACAATTTATGAATATAGAGATGATTTAGCAATTAATTTTCAAAGATATAGTGGATTTAGAGAAGTGTTTGGAGCTAAAGATTATGGATTTGTTTTAGCAGGAGATGTTCAAAAAGAAGTTAGAACAGGAGAAAAAGCACCTGTTTATGCATTTAAAGAGAATTTTCAACCTTATATTATTGAACAAGGAGTGAGTTGTGACTTATTTTTAGCTAGTAATTTTTTAATGAAAGAAGGAATTTTTCCTTTAAGAGATGAAGTAGAAGAGATTATTAATTATTTAGAGGATAATAAATCTAAAGGAAATATTGGAAATTTAGTGAATTCTAAAGAAGGAACTTTGTCAGAAGATAAAAAAAGTATTTTAAAACTTCAATCTTTGGGATTTAAAACTCCAGAAACAGCTTATTTTTCTAATTTTGATTTATTGAAATCATTTATAAACAATGCAAATGAAAAATATATAATAAAACATCGTTTTGGAGAAAGAGGAAATTCTCTTTTTAGAATTAATAAACAAAATATTGACAATTTTAGGAATTTAAATGTTGAAAATTATATTGTTCAAAAAGAAGTTGAAATTCTAAATGAAAAAAGAATGATTTTTTTTGATGGAAAATTTCTTGATTCTAGAATTATTTATGATAGATCTATGCCTTGGGAGAAAGAAGGACAAGTTAAGAGAAAACATTTAACAAAAAACTATTACCCTACACCTGCTGAACTTAGTGATTCTCGACGGATAATGGGTCTTTTTGATGCAGAATTAGGATGCATAGACTGGATAGAAACAAATAATGAAAAAAGACTCTTTATGGAGTATAATGGAGTTGGAACTGGATGGGGATTAAAGAATTATGTTTATGATTTGAATAAAACAGTTGCAGAAAAATTAAAAAATAAATATTTGAAATGAAAATTTGTTCTATTTTAACTCCATCTTCTTTTTGTGATTCAAAAGAAGCCAAAAATATTAATAAGAATATAAAAAAAATTGGTTTTGAGAAATTAGAAGATTTTAAATCTAAAGAAAAATTGTTTAATAAGTGGGCGGATTCTGCAAATGAACGTTTAAAAAATTTTTATTTGGCTATGAATTCTAAATCAGATGCTGTTATGTGTTGTAAAGGAGGCTCTGGAGTACTTCATTTTTTGCCTTTGATTAATAAAAGAAGAATTAAGAGAAAAAAACTTCTTATAGGATATAGTGATATAACTCCTTTATTGCTTTATTTGCATGTAAAATTAAGAATTATTTCTCTTCATGGACCTAATTTAAGTAAGAATATTGATAAAGTGAGTTTAGCTGCCTTAAAAAATGCTTTAGAAATGAGAAATTATGGACTTGAATTTAAAGAATTTACAAATGAATCTTTAAATATTTTAAAAGGAAAAGCAATTGGAGGTAATTTAGGCAGATTAATAGAAAGTTTTCCTTATATTTCTCTTGATTTTAGAGGAAAAATAGTATTTTTAGAGGAAACTGGCTTTACAGAATATAAGATTTTTAATCTCCTTCTTTCTCTTAAAAATCATTCTTATTTTAAACCAAAAGTCTTGGTTTTTGGAGGACTTGGAGTAAAAAATCCTAAATTAATGAGAAAAATGATTGAATATCTTTTTCCTAATATTCCTTTGATTTTTAATCTTAATTTTGGACATACAACTCCAAATTTGTGTGTTCCAATTGGAGCAGATTGTGAGGTTAATTTTAAAGAGAAAAAAATTAGTTTTTATTTTCCTAAAAAATCTAGAAAATATGCTGTTAAATTTGATTAGAAAGCGCCCCCACCGAGATTCGAACTCGGGTCACAGCCTTGAAAGGGCTGCATTCTTGGCCTCTGAACTATGGGGGCATAAAAGACACCAAGGTTTCTCTTATGACTCTTCCTTTAAAATTAGGTCAAGCCTGATTTTAACCAAGAGTTTTTTATTGAATTTTCCTTTATAATAGTGCCTAATTTTCAATTGACACTAAAGTATGATTAGAATAAAAGATATTAGTTTTTAAATTATTCTACTACTCTTTTATTTGCTTTTTTCAGGAATAATTATCCATGCAATCAAATAAGCAAGAAGTCCAAATCCAAGTGAAATTAGAGTTGCAATCGCCCAAATTAATCTCACAATTGTTGGATCTGCGTCAAAATATTCTGCAATTCCTCCACAAATTCCAGCAATCATTTTTTCTTTTTTGCTTCTATACAATCTTTTTTTTGCCATTTTCTTTTTTTATTTACATATTTATGAGCCTACTCGGTTCAGAAAATACTAAATTTTCTGAAACACAAATTACTAGGCAATTTGTTGTATTTGAACCGAAAGCGCACTTTAAATTTAAGTAGATTTACAATCTACTATGAGCCTACTCGGATTTGAACCGAGGACCTCTGGCTCTCTTAGACTAATCTCAAGAGCAAATGTTCTAATGAACAAACGTCATATAAGACCAGCGCTCTAACCAGGCTGAGCTATAGGCTCATAGAAAATTTAGATTTTTATTGTATTTAAAAGTTACTTAAGAATTTTTATTTGCTTGGAAAAATTGTTTTTAACATCTTTCTTAAATTTTCATCAAGAAAACAAATATCTTCAACAGCTATTTTTTCCATAAATTTTGATAAAGCACCTCTGCCAGAAAACCCTGTTTCACTGACTTTCTGTAACAACTTCTTTTTTGTTTCAGAATCCAGATAAATTTTAACAGGTTGTTTCATTTTTCCTCTTTTATTTTATAATAAATATAAGAAAATGTCTTTTATAAATCTTATTATATTATATATAATATATAAAAAAGGTAGGTAAAATACATTAAATTTTTTCCCTACTTTTTCTTTTTGTAAGATAAATGTAAGAAAATTTTTCTTTTTTGTTTCTTACCGTCGGTAAAATCATTTTTTCTTACTTTTTTCCTACGCTTTGGGCCTGTTTTACTTTCGTTTCAGTACCAAGTTAGTCCCTATTCTATATTATTATTTTATTATAATATTATATTATGGCAAGTGTTTGGTATCTTTCAGTTAAAAAAAACGAATTAATTTTCAAAAAATATCCTATTCCAAAGTCAAAAAAATCAGTTCCAAAAAAGCCAAAAAAAAGATGAGGAAAAAGAGGAATTTTATTCAGATTTTAGTAATCACTCTAGTGCTAACTTTTTCAATTAGTTTTGTTTTTGCTGAATCAATAACAGATGACATTCATTTGAATATTCAAACAAACCACTGACAATAGGGGGATAATTTCTTATTATCTTCCAGATGTCACACTTGACTATGATGAGCAATATTATCTTTGTTATTATAGAGATGGAGCTCTAAAAGATTCCTCAAAAATTGCTCGAACTCCTTATTCCTTTAGAGCTCAGAATATAACTTTGAGTGGAGTTGAAATTGATGAAAATTTGGATATGAGTGCCTACAACATAACAACCACTGGAACTGGTTTTTTTGGATTTCTTGGAAGTTTAGTTAATAGAATTACTAAACTTTTTGTGATTGATATAGACTTTAATGGAAGTGTGATTGGAACAGGAAATATAACAACTACTGGAAATATCACAGCAGAATATATTGGCGTAGGCACTACAACTCCTTCACAAAGATTAGATGTTGCTGGAGGAATTCAAATTGGAGACACATCTACAGCAGAAGCAGGAGTTATTAGATGGACTGGAAGTGAGTTTCAAGCATATAATGGAACTGATTGGAATTCTTTTGGTTCTTCTGGCAGTGGAAGTTTGTGGAGTCAAAATGGAAGCAACCTTTATTATAATAATGGTTTTATTGGAATTGGAACTGATAGTCCTCAGTATGATTTAGAGATTTTTGGAAATGCTTCAATAAGTGAGAATTTGAGTGTTGGAGAAAATATTTCTTTTGGAGGGCAAATTAGTGGAACAGAAGCAACGAGTGGAGCAATTTTAAATGAGGCAACTTCAAGCACTAATCCTACAATTCTTCCAAATCAAGGAGAATTAGGATATGGTATTGGATATGGAAGCCAAAGTCTGCATTTAATTGCAAATGATGAAAATGTAATAGAAGTTACAGATTCTGGTGTTATTTTTAATGAAAATGCTACAAGCGGAGTCTCTGGTTCTTGGGGACTTGCAAATGTTCAATCTACTTCAACTATTCCTACAATTCTTCCAAATAGAGATGAAACGGGTTATGGTTTAGGATATGGAAGTTCAAGTATTCATCTTATTGCAGGAGATACTAATATTTTAGAAGCAACTTCTTCTCAATTAACTTCTTGGAAATCTGCTAATTTTACATCAAATGTAACTTTTGGAGGAAGTATTGGTAATATTCTTTCAGGAAATCTTGATACAAGTGCTGCTTTGTTAAATGAACCTACCTCCTCAACAAATCCAACCCTTATTCCT
The DNA here is from genome assembly GCA_017609755.1 of Candidatus Pacearchaeota archaeon. Classification (GTDB taxonomy): domain Archaea; phylum Nanobdellota; class Nanobdellia; order Pacearchaeales; family GW2011-AR1; genus JAFCEV01. The sequence continues at coordinate 301 of JAFCDI010000015.1, read as the reverse complement.
AGCAAAGCAGCTTTTGGATATGGTATTGGATATGGAAGCCAAAGTCTGCATTTAATTGCAAATGATGAAAATGTAATAGAAATTACAGATTCTGGTGTTATTTTTAATGAAAATATAAGTGTAAATGGAAATGTTACAGCAGATTATTATTTTGGAGATGGCTCTTATTTAGCTGGAGTTCTTACTTCAGAAACAGATCCTTATTGGAGTGCTAATTATACAGCATATAATGATTCTTGGAGTTCAACTTATAATGCAACTTATGATTTATGGGCATATAATCAAACTCTTCCAGCAATGA
>JAFCDI010000014.1 GCA_017609755.1 Candidatus Pacearchaeota archaeon | reverse complement strand
TACAAGTGATTACTTATTTTTTCTTCGAGTTCTTCTGCAGGAATAGCACCTACAAATTGTTCAACAACCTCTCCATTCTTAAATAAAACAAAATTAGGAATAGAACTAACTCCATGTTTGCTAGCGAGTGATTGATTTTCTTGAACATCAACTTTTCCAATTTTTAGTTTTCCTGAAAGATTTTCAGCAACTTCTTCAAGTACAGGAGCCATCATTAAACAAGGCATACACCAATCTGCAAAAAAATCAATTAAAACTAACCCTTCTTTAATAAAATTCTCAAACATACCATTTGTTAATTCTGTTACTTTTTCCATGATTTTAAAGTAGAATAAGTTTATTTATAAATTTTCTTATTTAAACAGCCATTCTTCTTTTAATAGCAGGATAAGAATTATAATCTTGAACTTCAAAATCATCAATAGTTAATTTATCAAAAGGTTTGTCAGCAATAACTAATTTAGGAAGAGAATTTGGCTCTCTTGATAATTGCTCTAATATTGCTGTAACATGGTCATATTTTTCTTCATTTTCATCTGCAGGAGCATTTTTATTTATCCAGTTCAAGACTTCTAAATAACCTGATTTGTCTCCTTTATTCTTTTCAATTTTCCTAATCTTTTTAACTCTTTTTTGAAGTTCTTCAAAATTTTCACGATACCACTTAGTTCTTTTTTCTAATCCAGTGTAAAAATGAGAATCTCCAAAGGTATGAACAAATGTTTTTGGAATAAGTTCTGCTTCTTTTGCAATTATCTGTATTATTGCAGCATAACTAGCTTTATTAAAGGGGACTCCTAAAAATTGGTCACAACTTCTTTGATATAATTGCAATTCTAATTCTCCATTCTCATTAGCAGTTGATTGATACAGCACATGGCAAGGTTCAAGAGACATGTCTGGAACATCTCCAGGATTCCATGCACTAACTAAATTTTTTTTGCTAGTTGGTTTTTTTCTTAAAACTTCTATCATCTTTCCTAATTGATCTATTTCAATTATTTTTCCTTTTTTTTCATCAAAATATTTCCATCTTCTCCATTGTTGTCCATAAATAGGCCCAGCATCTCCAAACTCTTCTGCAAATTCCTCACTTTCTCTTATTCTCTGTCCATATTCTTTCATTGAAGAATCCCATTCAGAAGAATATTTTTTTATATTCTTTGGAAAAATTCCTTTTTTTTGCATTGCAGGTAAATTATGCTCAAATGCATTACCTCTCCAAACAGGACATTTATGATCTTCTAAATATTTTATATTTGTATCTCCTCTTAAAAACCAAATAGTCTCATGAAACATTGAATTTGTAGCCATTTTTTTTGTGGTTAATAAAGGCCATCCTTTTCTTAAATCATGAACACTTTGATAACCAAACAAAGAAATAAGTCCAGAACCCTTACTTCCTTTTTTAAAATTTGAACGTTCACTAGTGAGAATATCTTTACAATGTTCTAAATACTCTTTAACCATGTTAGAAATAACTCAATTTATTTTTTAAAGATAATTACATTATAAAATATCAATTAACTTTCTTTATTAAACCAAAAATCCCTTCTTTTTCTTTCATATCTTTAAGCAAATCATGAAGATTTTTTTTAATAATTTCTCCGTCTTTTGGATCAATTATTTCTAATTCTGGATCTTGAAAATTCTTTAGAATATAAACGTGTTTGTTAAAACCAATCATTCCTTCATTTTGGTTCATTTCTTCTAGCAAGCTATCTGGTTCATGAAAAGGAGTTGTATTCCAAAAATAATGCTCATATCTAAAACCTTTTGAGAATAGAAAATTACCTACACTTCCATCATCAATAAAGTATCCTCCTTCTTTACTAGGAGTTAAATTTTTTGAAATTTCTTTTTGAGACAAATTAATGTTGTATTTTCTTAAGATAGCTTGCAAAACAGAACAAACACAAAAATTCTTTTTTTCTTGAAAAGTTAATTTAAATTCTTTCATATTAGTTTTGTATTTCAGTTACTCCTCCACTAACTCTTCCTAAGTTGTGTTGTCCACTATAAGCTCTTCCTATTTCACCTATAACAGGTTCAAAAACAATATTAAACATTCTAGCACCTAGTTCAAAAGTGAATTTTTGATTGCCTAAATTTGCTAATCCAAAGATTAGTTCTCCTGAATAACCTGGATCTGTTTTTGTTCTAAATAAAGCAATTCCACATCTTTGCAAAGTACTTCTAGGAAAAACAATTGGCATGAGATATTTTGAGGATTTCCAGGATTCAATAGGAATTTTTTCAGAAGGAATATTAATTCTTTCAATTGTTTTAACTAAAACATATGCTCCAGGATTTAAAACTACTTTTTTATCTCCTTGTTTTATGTCTGCTATTTTTTTAATTTCAGGAGTGTGTCTTTCTGTCACACCCAAAAAACCAGGTTCAATTGTCTTATATACTTCTCCAACTCTTAAATCTGTTCCAACTCCTTCTGGATTTTCTAACTCTCTTTCAGAAAGATTTTCAATTAGATTATATNNTAATTTTAAAGCTGAAATTGGCATTTTATCTTTTGAGAAAAGATTGTTTTAATTTTCATCTTCTTTTTCAAAATATCCTAGAATATTCTCTAATCCCTGATATATTTGTTTTCCATCAGAAAGAATAGGAAATCCAATGGCATCATTTTCTCGTTTAATTAAATCTCTATTTTCTTTATAGAGATTTCTGAATTTCTTTCTTCCTTCATTCTCCTTTACATTTATCTCTTCCCATTCAATATTTTTTTCATTTAGAAAATTTTTAGTCTTAGAACATGAAGGACAATTTTTTGTAGTGTATAAAAATAATTTTCCCTCTTTAGATGAATTTAAATTATTAGAGATATTATCTTCTATTAAGAGTTCTTCTGCTTTTTCATCACAAACATCATTACTACATCCACTTTCTACAATTGCTTTTTCATTTTTTACTCCAGAAAAATTAATAGGCTTAAGTTTTTTGGTTCTTTCTAAATATTCTTCTTTTGTTATTGGCTCAAAAGGAGCTTGTTTATAAACTCCTTCTCTTTTTGGAAGAAGACTAATGCCTTTTAAATCATATTGAAAATGATTTAAAGCATGCTCTATTTCAGAAGCTTCTGAAATTGCTTGTTTATTTTTTAAAGAGGTAATTCTTTCAATATCTCTGTTAGATTTGTTCTTCTTCATAACTAATTTCTCTAGTTCTCCTATTTCTTGCTTATTTAAATCAGGATTAAATTTTATTGTAGCACTTACTTGATTATCTGCCCAATATTTTTGTAAAAAAGAAACCATATTAAATTGTTCTAACATAGGAACTTCTTGCTCACTTCTTATATTTTTTCCAACATGAACTGGAAATTCCACAACATAAGAACTTTTATCATTTAAATCATCTTCAATAGGAATTCCTGCTTTCTTAAGTGGATTAACTAGTTCACTTTGTTTGCTTAGCCTCATTCTTCTAATGTAATACTCTGAAATAGGCCAATGCATTCCCGCAGTTGCTCCAGCAACAGAACTAACAGTTCCAGAAGGTTTTATAGAAGTTGTTTTAATTGATTTAGGAACAGTCAACCATTCACTATAAATATTATCCCAATCCTGAATTGTTTGATATCCTGCTTCTGCCCATTTTTTAAAAGTGTCTAATCCTTCTTCTGCAACAAATTGCTGAATACCACTAATTGAATTTCCAATTCTACGATTTCTAAGTAAAACTCGATTAGTTTCTGGCCAATGTGTTTCTCCTAAAGTAACTGTTTTAGCATATAAATAAGAAAATTTAAGAGTTCTTAAATAATCTTCAAGACTTTCGTGATTCATAGGAAATGTTTCAACTAAATTACATAATTCATAAGTTTCTAGAGATTGCTCAACACAAGGATTAACTCCTTTAGCTCTTTTATCTTTTCCATTTGGCGCATCAATCATACGCCCATATTTTTGAATATTTTCTAACCAAATTAATCCAGGTTCTCCATTTTCCTTTATTCTTTGTGAGATTTCAGAATAATCCATTCCTAATTCAGCAAAAATAGAATTATTACTTGTCCATCCATAAGCTGCTCTTTCTGGATTTAAATTATAATTTTTCAAATCTAAAAAATTCTCGTCTCCTATTTCTCCTAATGCAATTTCTGCTGTTCTTCTAACATTTCCTGCAACAACACATTTTCCAATCATATTTTGCATGTCAACTATTGAACGAGAGGAAATAGGACGTCCAATATCTCCTTTTAAAACAGATTCTAAGTCTCCATGTAATTCTTTTAAAGGCTCTGGTCCAGAACTTTTTCCTCCAAATCCTTTTATTAATTCTCCTTGCGGCCTTAAATTTTCATAAGAAAATTCCATTGGAGCAATTCCTAAGAAATAACTATCCATTAATCTTCCAACACTTTCAACCCAACCTTCTCGACTATCTGGAATAACAAATTTTTCTTTTGGTCTTCTATAATCAGGACCTTTAACAAATATTTGTCCTTGTCCTTTTGTATCAAAACCAACTCCAACACCTAGCATAGACATATCCATTAGAAATTTAAAAGGTTTAGATAAATCATTTTTTAAATCTTCAGTAGATACAAATGCACAATTATTTAATGCTGCATATAATCCTCTTTCCTCTGTTACTTCAGAACCCATTGCCCAGATTCCTCTTCCAGGAGGAAGAAATTTCATATTAAACATTCTATCATACATTTCTTGAGCACTTTTCTGAGCCTTGTAATCACTCCATTCAAGTCCTCTATCTTTTATCCATCTTTTTTGAAGATTATAGGTTCCATTAATAACTCTTTCAACAGTTTCATTCCATTGTTCATTATAACCGTCTTCTTTAATTCTAGAATAAGTTCTCATATAAACTATTTCACCAAATCCATTAAATCCAAAAGGAGCTTTTTTATTTTTACTATAAACTGAAGCAAACCTAATGTAAGCTACTTCATCTAATCTTTTTATTTTTTTAGATACTAAATTACCTATCATTGAACTCTTTATTTCTTTCTTGCCTTTTTTTCTTAATTGCTCTTCAATTTCATTTATCATCTTCTGAATTTTATCTCTTGAAACAGGACGTTTTTCAAAGGCTTTTTCAATTCCAGATTCTAGTTTATTTCTCTCAAATTTTTCTCTTCTTCCATCTTTTTTAATAATGTATAAATCACCTCTTTCAATTTTTTCATAGGTAGTAAATCTCTTTTTGCACCTTAGACACTCTCTTCTTCTCCTTATTCCTAAAGGAGAATCTCTTTTATCAGTTACTTTTGAATTTTTATGCGAACAATAAGGACATTCCATTTTAATAATCAACTTTATTTCTATTTTTAAAGGAAGATACAATATATTGTATATGATACTCCTTTAAATAACCATCTGTTGTATAACAGAACATAAATAAAAACAAAAAGTATTTAAACATTTATAACTCTCGAAAAAAAGTAACATAAAAAGAATCATAAAAATTAACCAAAAAACTTAAAAAAGTTTTCTTATTTTTTTAAATGTAGATTAAGGATGGGTTAACTACGCTTGTTCTTGATAAATTAAATTGAGACTTAAAATGAAAGCAAAAAAATCAGATAAAATAAAGGTTGAATATGAAGGAAAACTAGACAATGGAGAAGTTTTTGACACTACTAATAGAGAGGGTTTTCAACAGCCATTGGAACTTGTAATAGGAGAAGGAAAAATAATTTCTGCTTTTGAAGAAGAGATTATTGGAATGGAAAAAGGAGAAGAAAAAGAATTTAAAATTCCTCCTGAAAAAGCTTATGGTCCAATTAATCCTGAAGCAAAGAGAGAATTTCCAAAAGAATTAGTGCCTCCAGGACAAGAACTTAAATCAGGAATGACAATTGTATTAAAAACACAGAATAATCAGCAATTTCCTGCAAAAGTAGAAGAGATTAAGGATAAGACTATTGTTCTAGATTTGAATCATCCTCTAGCAGGACAAAACCTTAATTTTAGAATAAAGATAGTAGATATAAAATCTTCTTAATTTTAATTTTTATCTCTTTTTAATGAGTATTATTAAACACTACTAACTAATTTCCACAAATACTTATAAAAAAAGAGATTTAATAAGAATATGGGAAAAAGATTAAACAGAACTCTAAAAAAAATTAAAAGAAAATTATATAATTTTAAATCAAAAGATAAAGAGAGTGTTGAAGATTTAGATTCTCTTTTTGTAGGAAAAAAAGAGAAATCTAGAAAAAATAAATTAGAAAGAGATGAAGATAATTATAGAGATTTGATTAGAAAAGGAATGAGTGAAACAGAAGCAGCACATATAATTAATAGAATTGCTGAAAAAAGATTAAAAGCCCAATATTGAATAAGATAATTTTTTAAATAAATACTTCTTGTATAATTGGGAGGTAAAAGATGGTGTTTGATATGACTAGTTTATTGGATTTATCAGCAATTCCACAATGGCTTATTTTAATAGTTTTGATTCTAATCGTTTGGAAACTAATTTGGTATGGATTAGCTCTCTATAAGTCTATAGAAAATAAGCATAAAACTTGGTTTGTAATTCTCTTTATAGGAGCATTTCTTCTTAATGATGCAGGAATATTAGCTATTGTTTATTTAGGAATTAATAAGAATAATAAGAAAACTAAAAAGAAATAATTATTTTTTTGATGAAATTAAACTACATTTCTTACAAATTCTATTTCTAGAAGGCTCTCCACAAATTTCACAATAATTAATTTTTTGAATATCTTTTTTTATTTTTTTGAATAGTTCTAGAAAATTTTTCATCATATTTTCTTTTTCTTTATCTGAAAACTTTTCAAAAATTTTTCTAATTTCTACTCTATATGTTTCTTGTCTATAAGGACAAATTTCTTTAACAAAAGGAATTTTATTTTTCTTAACATAATTTTCTATTTCTTTTTCAGAAATAAAAAATAAAGGCTTTATTTTAACTATTAATTTTTTATCTTTATTTTCTAAAATAGGACCAAAATTAGAATTTAATTGAGGACTTCCCTTAAATATGTTCATTAAAAAAGTTTGAAGTTCGTCATCTCTATGATGTCCTGTAGCAATTTTATTTGCTTTTAATTCTCTTGCTTTTTTATTTAAAATCCATTTTTTAAAGATTCCACAGATTGTACAAGTACTAATATTTTTACAAGCATTTTTTCTAAAATAATTAATCATTGAATTTCCAGTTTCTTTTTTTAAATCATAAATATAGCATTTAATTTCTAAATTTCCACACAATTTTTCAACTACTTCTAAACATTTTTCACTATATTTTCCCAGTCCTAAACTTATATGAATTCCTTGAATATTATATCCTAATTTTTTCATAATCTGAGCAACAACTGCAGAATCTTTTCCTCCAGAAAGAGCAATTAGAATTTTTTCTTTTTTATTTACTCTTATTTTCTTAAGAACTTTCTTAACTTTTTCTTCAATCATAAATATAAGAGAAAAAACAAGTTTAAATTATTTATTTATATCTTCTATATTTGTTTTTTAATTGATTTCTTAACCAAATTAGAAAAAGAAAAAGCAGAAAGACTCCTGCAATTAAAAGCATAACCCAAAAAAAGGTTGCTTCAGGAAAATATACTGCTTCCATTTTAATATCTCTTATCTAAATTTAATAAAATACCTAAAATAAATCCAATTATAATAGAACTAATAAAGATTCTCAAAAAATCTGGAGGAAATTGAAAACTTTCTATAATTCCAATAAATTTTCCTACATCAACTGTTCCAGGAGGATTAGTATAAAATGGATGACGAGTAATAATAAGATAATTAAGAAGATATCTTAGTCCAATCAGAATAATAGAATAAATTGTTCCCAAAATTAATACTCTTTTTAATGATTTTTTCATACTTAATTTAATCTTAAAAAGATTATAAAACTACCTGTCTGCTTTCTTTTTTTTATTTTCATAATCTTTTATTGCTAATTTTAAAGCATCTGTTGCAAGTGCACTACAATGCATTTTCAGAGAAGGCAAACCTCGTAAAGATTTGGCAACATCATTTATTGAAATCTTCTTAGCATCTTTTGTTGTCTTTTTTTTCGCTAATTGAGTTATCATAGAAGAAGTTGCAATTGCTGCAGCACATCCAAATGTTTTAAATTTTATATCTGAGATTTTATTATCTTTTACTTTAATATAAACTTCCATAATATCTCCACAAATTGGATTTCCTACTTTTCCAATTCCATCTGCATTTTTTATTTCTCCTAGATTTTTAGGATGAAGAAACTCTTGCATAACTTTTTTTGAATATTTCATCATTTTAGATTTTTAAGATTTCTCATTTAACTTCTTTAATAGTTCTGAAATTTCTTTTTTAGACATTCCATGAGCCAAACATCCTTGTTCTAGAGTTTCTGCTTGAGCCATTGGACATCCTATACAACTTAATCCTGCTTCAAATAAAATTTCAGCTGCTTTTGAATTTTCTTCTAATATTCTACTTAGTTTTGTTTTTTTAGTTATATTCATTTTTCTTATTCTTCAAATTTTTCTTTTTCTGCCTCTTCCATTTCAATACTTTTCTCTTCTAGTTCTTCTTCACATTCTGATTCGTTCTTGAAATCACAAGAGTGTTCATCAAATTCATCTACCATTTTCCACCTTCTAAAGGACTTATTTTTCTTAATTTATTTACTAATTTAGGAATTTTATTTATAACATAATTTATTTCTTTTTCTGTTGTAAATTTACTTAAACTAATTCTTAGAGAGCTATTTGCTCTTAGAGGTGAAAATCCTAGTGCTTTTAGAACATGACTTGTTTCTAGAGAGTGAGACATACAAGCGCTTCCAGTAGATGTACAGATTCCAAAACTTTCTAAATATCCTCCAATTGCTTCACCTTCAATGTTATTAAAAGAGATATTGATATTATTACATAATCTATTCTTCATTGGCCCATTTAAATTAACATTTGGAATTTTTAATAATTCTTTAATGAATTTGTTTCTGAGTATTTCCATTTTTTTAACATCTCTTTTTTTAGCAATCTTTACTGCTTTTGCAAATCCAACAATTCCAGGAATATTTTCTGTTCCACTTCTTAAGGCTTTTTCATGTCCTCCTCCATGTATTAATGCATTTATTTTAATTCCTTTTCTAATATATAGTGCTCCCACTCCTTTTGGCCCATGAATTTTATGACTATTTAATGTAACTAAGTCTAGATTCTGCTTGTTTACATTAAGAGGCACTTTTGTGAAACTTTGACAAGAATCAACATGAAATAAAACTCCTTTTTCTTTACAAATTTTCCCAATTTTCTCTATATCTTGTATTACACCAATTTCATTATTTCCATGAATTATTGTTACTAAGAAAGTCTTATTTGTAATTGATTTTTCAAGTTCTTTATAATTCATAAAACCTTCTTTATTTACATTTAAATAAGTTATTTTTGCTCCTTTTTTTTCAAGCCATTTACATGTATTTAATATTGAATCGTGCTCTATTTTTGTAGTAATAATATGATTTTTTTCAGGATAGTTTTCAAAAAATAATCCTTTTAGTGCAAGATTATTTGATTCTGTTCCTCCAGAAGTAAATATTATTTCATTTGTTTTAGCAGAAATTGATTTAGCAATTATTTTTCTTGATTTTTCTAGAGCATTTTTAGCATTTTGTCCAATTAAATGTTGAGAAGAAGCATTTCCATAATCCTTTTCAAAATAAGGAAGCATTGCTTTTAAAACTCTTGAGTCTATTTTTGTTGTTGCAGCATTATCTAAATATACAAACTTCATTTTATTTTTTAAGATAAGCACATTTTTTACAAAAAGACTTTTCGTGTTTATCTATTATTTTTAGAATTGGTAAAATTGTTTTTTTATTTAAACTATAAATTCTTTCTTTTCCTTTTTGCTTAACAAGAACAAGATTACAATGCCTTAAAGAAGCCAAAGCATGAGATATTTTACTTTGTTCTGTTTCTATATTTTTTACTAATTGAGTTACAGATTTATCTCCTTTTTTTAATTCAGCAATTATTCTAATTTTTAGAGAATTTGCAAGATTTCTAAAAAAAATGTGATATGTGTAATAACTCATATGAAATATTATTCATATGTCTTTATAAAGTTTTAGGGAAGTGGGCACAGAGGGAATCGAACCCCCAGCTGGCGGTCTCTCCGGTTTTTGTCTACCCATCAATAAAGGGAAGATAGTGCAGTAGGAAACCATTAGGTGTCCTTTGCTCTGGAGCCGCCTGTTTTACCATTAAACTATGCACCCTAAACAGATTGCCTGTTTTACCATTCTGAACTCTTTAGAGTTTAGAAGACAGAAAATTTTATTTTCTGTATTAAACTATGCACTCAAAGCAGGTAATAATAAAAGAAATAGATAATTTTTAAGCTTTATCTATATTAAAGATTTCATCTCTTGAATCTCTTTTCCAGAAATAGCACATCCTTTGTATTTTAGAGCATATAAAACTGCACTTAAATTTTCAGAACCATTCAAATCTAAAATTCCTTTTTTAGCAGCAACATATATTAATTCTGTTGAACGAAGAAATTTAAATTGTTTAAAAAACTCAATATTATCTCTTTTTTCAATAATTTTTACATGTAATTTTTTTTCAAGATATTTTTTTAATTCTCCTGGTGTTTCAGAAAGACTACGAGTTGTTCTTTCATCAATTACAATAACATTTTCTATTTTTTTCTCATTTAACATTGAACTTATTGCAAGTGCAGAAGCCTCTCCTAATTCAATTAAATGAATATTTTTATCTGCTCCATGAAAACAAGTATTTGCTTTATCTAATATTTCACTTGCTTTTTTTCTAATAATTGCATCATCTAATCCAATTGAAAGAGGTAATTCCAGAATTTTTTCATTTAGAAGCTTTTTTATTTTTATAGCTTCTAATTGAAATCTTTGTATTTTAATAGGAACATCAATTGCTTCTTCTTTTACTTTTTGACTTATTATAAATTTTCCTTTGAATATCTTTTTCAACTCTCTTAATTCATCTAATAAACCAGCCATTGAAAAACTTATTAATGTACTTGCATCAAAGATAAGTACTTTTTCTTTCATTTAAATAACTCCATTGCTAATTTAATTCTGGATTTAATATCCATTCCTACTGAAGTAGGAGTTTCTGAAATTTGCTCCTTTTGTCCTGAATAACTTGCAAGTTCATATAGTGTAATTCCAAGAAGTTTTGCTGTTCTTTCCATAGATAATCCATGCTCATATAATTTAGATGCCTTGTTTATACTAGCTTTTCTAAAAACATCTAAAATGTGTTTTTTTAAACTTCCAGAGATTTTTAAAAGAGAATTTCTTAATGTATCTATACTTTCTTTTATTTTTTTTGAATCATTTTTTGAAACAGATAAAATTGCATTATCTAAAGCCTTAAAAATAGTATTATAAAATTCTTGCCATCCAGGTAATCTTTTATATCCCTCTCTTTCTAATAATTTGCTTATTGAATATATAATTACTGCAATTGCAAGATTATCTGGATCATTTGTTAAAGCAGCAGTATTTGTTGTTTGGCTACTTAATTTTTTAATTGTTGCTGCATTTTCATTTTTAAGAGCTTCTTTTGTACCTCTTAGAATTTTCAAAATGTTCTCTTTTTCTTGCATATTTACTTCAAGAAAAAAGGATATTTAAAGGTTAATATTTTACTATAATTATGAAATCAGTAATCTTAGATACAAGTTTTATTTTAACTTGCATAAGAAATAAAATTGACTTTTTTAGAGAGATTTCTGAAAAAGGATTTGCAATAATAATTCCTAGAGAAGTTAAAGAAGAAATTAAGAGAGTGGCGAATTCAAGAAAAAAACTTAAATTTAGAGAAGAAGCACAAATAGCTTTACTGCTTCTAAAAATTCACAAATTCAAAAAAATAAACATAAGAAAAAAGTCTGTGGATAAAGGATTAATTGAATATGCTTTAAAAAATCCAAATGTAATTGTAGCAACTCTAGATAAAGAAATACAAAATAAACTTCCCATTTCAAAGCTAATTATAAGGGGAAAAAAGAAACTAGAGCTTCAATAACCTTTTTAAACCAATTTCTACTATAATTTTCATGTTTTATTTAACTGAAGTAGAGGACCATGTAAGAGTAGAGCCAAAGCTATTTGGATTGCCAACTATCGAAGCTGTTGACCAACAACTTAGAGAAACCTATGCAGATTACTATAACAGAGATTTAGGAAAAGTTGTTTCTGTAATAGAAGTTTTAGAAGTTGGAGAGGGAGTAATAATTCCAGGAGATGGAGCAGCATATTATAGCTCAAAATTTAAATTATTAGTTTGGAAACCAGAATTACAAGAATTAATTTATGGTAGCATAGCTGAAATAACTAGTTTTGGAGCATTTATTGATATGAGTGTAATGAGAGGAATGATACACATCAGTCAAACAATGAATGATTTTGTAAGTTTTAGTAAGTCAAATTCTCTTCTTGGAAAAGCAAGTAAAAGAAGTTTAAAAGCAGGAGATTTGTGCATTGCCAGAATAGTTGCAATAAGTCATAAAGGCGATGAACCCAAATTAGGATTAACAATGAGACAACCTGGATTAGGAAAAATAGAGTGGATTCAAGAAGATAAAATACACAAACAAAAAGAAGAAGCAAAACTTGCAAAAGCAGAAGAAAAAGCAGTTAAAGGCAAATCAGGAGGAAAGAAATAATGCCAAAAGATAAAAATACAGATTTATTGCTATACGGAATTTCAGTAATCTTAGCTTTAATTATTCACTATCTCGCATTATCTAGAATTACTATGCATTCAACTTTACATGCTCTTTTAGGAATAGCGCTTTTATATTTAGTGATGGTTGTAACTGTATTCCTTTTTCATAGAAAAAATAAACGGAGAAAAAAGAATGCCAAAAGATAAAGCATGTAAAATTTGTAACACAATTTTTGAATCAGGAGAAAAATGTCCAGAATGTGGTTCAAAAGAATATACAGAATCTTTTAAAGGAAGAATAGTTATATTAAATCCTGAAAAATCAGAAATAGCAACAAAATTAAATTTAAGAAAAAAAGGAAATTTTGCAATTAAAACTAGGTGAATTCTATGGAAGAAATTATTAATATTGAAGAAAAACAGAATCCTTTCTTTAGAAGAAAAGAAATAAAATTTATTTTAATTTCAGAGATTGCACCAAATCATGAAAAAGTAAGAAAAATAATTTCTGAAAAATTTTCAATTCCAGAAGAAAATATAAGAATTGGAAGAATTCTTGGAAGATTTGGTTCAAATGAGTTTTCAATTAGTGCAAATTTATATGAGTCAGAATTAGATAAATTAAAAATAGAAGGAAAATCTAAAAAAGATTTTGTTAAAAAAGAAGTTCAGTCAGAAGAAAATATAGAAGAGAAACCTGTTGAAAAGACTACAGAAAATTCTGAAAATTCTAAAAAATCAACAACTGAATCTGTTCAAGAAGAATCTAAAGAGGAGAAAAAAGAATAATGGGAGTAAAAAAACCATCAAAAAAAGGAAAAAGACCTCATAAAAATAAAAAAACAAGTAAAAAATATTCTAAATATAAAATTGAAGGAGATAAAATTACTAAGGAGAGAGAGTGTCCTAGATGTGGAGCAGGAATATTTTTAATGAAAGCAACGAATAGAGTTTATTGTGGAAAATGCCATTATTCTGAATTTGAAGGTAAAAAAGATCAAACTAAAGAAGAAAATCAAGAAATAAAAAAAGAATGATTAATTTTTAACCATATCTTTCAATTAAACAAATTCTTTTAAAATTGTTTTTATATTTAATTGAATTAGCTAATTTAACTAAAGAGCAAA
>JAFCDI010000013.1 GCA_017609755.1 Candidatus Pacearchaeota archaeon | reverse complement strand
CAGGAGATATTACTGATAAAGTAAGTTGGACTGATTTATGGACACAAGTATACAATGAAACAGAAGTAAATGCAATTAATACTTCAATGGAAAACTTTGTATTAAACACAAATACAACAATGAAGAATTATGTTGATACTCGAGGATATTTAACAGATGAATCAGATCCTTTGTGGAGTGGTAATTGGACAAATGTGGCATTTACAAATATTGATGAAGTTTTTGATGAAGATTTAAATATTACTGGTAATGTTACAATAGGTTCTGGAACATCTAATTTAGAAATATATTATAGCGGAACTACTAATATCTTTGATACTTTTACAAATAATGCCGAATTTACAGATAACTTAACTGCAGATTATTTGTTTGGGACAGAAGATGTTTGTATTGAAGGAGGAAATTGTTTAAGTGATGCAGGAACAGGAGATATTACAGCAGTTACAACATCAAGCACACCTTATTTAAGTGGAGGAAGTAGTTCAGGAACAGTTAATTTAGATTTTGATGATTCTTTATTAAATGCAACAATAGATGCAAGAGATAGTGATACAACTTATACAGCAGGAGATGCTTTAACTTTAACAGGAACTGATTTTGATTTTGATGGGGGTGCTTCTCCTGGAGGAGAATTAGGAGGAACTTGGGCTTCTCCAACAGTTGATTCAGGAATACACGATGATGAATACATTGAACTAGGAGATAGTTTTGGAGGAGAAGTTTCTGGAACTTATAATAATCTTGTAATAGGTAATGATGTTTTAGATGACCAGTACTATGATTCAGAAGCTGATTTAACTGCATTATTAAATGATAATTATGTTGATGTTAGTGGAGACACAATGACTGGTGATTTGACTTTAAGTTCAGGAAATGAAGATAGATTTATTGACTTTGATTATACTAGTGGAGGATATGGTTGGAGATTAGGTTATTTAGGAAGTGGTTCAGGAGATGCAAATTATTTTACTATTCAATCTGAAGATACATCTGAAGGAAGTTTCACAGATGTTTTATATATGGGATTAACTAGTTATGATGCTTGGTTTAATAGTGATATTTTTGCAGGAGGATTTGTAAATGCAACAACTGATGTTTGTATTTCAGGTGGAAATTGTTTGAGTGGAGCATCAGGAGATGTTACTGATGTTTTGGGAGGAACTGCAATTACTGTTACTAATTCAGGAGGCCCACAACCAAGTGTAGCAGTTACGGATGATTCAATTGGAGATACTCAATTAACATATAATACAGGGCAACATCTAACAACTACAAGTGCTCCTACTTTTGCAACAATTGATACAGGTTATGGTGCAAATGAATTATATGATATGAATCAGCATGTTTTAACTTCTAGTGCAGTAACTTTTGCAACTGTTAATACTGGTTCAGGTGCTAAAGAATTAGGTGATGCTTCAATTGTAAATGGAGATACAAATTCAATTCCAACAAGTGACCAAGTCTATGATTTTGTTACAGGATTAGGATATATAACAGATGATACTTCTGTTCCTAAGGATGACTTAGCTAATTCAGGAACACTATCTTTTGATTGGGTAGATAGTGAAATAGCAAATACTTTGACTATTGACACTTCTAGTACTGTTGCAGGAGATGCAATAATAGATGGAACAATAGACCAATCAGAGATACAAAATGATATTCTTGATTTTGTAGATTTCCAAGACACTCTTGATTTAGATGCAACAACAGAGATTAATCTTGGAGGATATAATTTTAATATTGATTTAAGTAGTACAGGAGATTTCCAAATTATGGATGCAGGTTCTGTGCACCATATTTTTTATGATAATGGAGATGTTAGATTAGGAAACAGTAATGAAATATATGTGGATACTAGTTCTGGTAAAGTTGGAATAGGGGATTCAAGTCCATCATATGAGTTAGAAGTTTCTGGTTCAGGACTTTTCTCTTCAAATGTAACTGCTTCTGCATTTTATTATAGTTCTGATGAGAGATTAAAAACAAATGTGGTTCCTATAAATAATAGTTTAGAAAGAATTAAACAATTAGAAGGAATTAATTTTAATTGGATAAATAGTGGAGAATATTCAATGGGATTAATTGCACAAGATGTTGAAAAAGTATTTCCAGAGATAGTTGGAGGAAGAGGAGAGGATATGAGAACAATTCAATACGCAAATTTAATAGCTCCTGCAATAGAAGCAATTAAAGAATTAGATGCAAAAGATAAAACATATGAGCAAGCAATTGCAGAATTAAGAAATGAAACAGAATTAATAAAAAATCAAACTCAGAACAATTCTAATTATGATAAAGAAATAGAAGAACTAAGAAAAGAAATAGAATTACTAAAAGAACAAATAGCTTCTTTATCTGGAGACTTAAGTACTAATTTAACTATTTCTTCTGAATCAGAAAACTTAGAGAAAGATAGAGAAGAAGTTCTTATTCAGAATAAAAATATCTTTTCAAAGTATTTTTATACTTTATTGAATAATGTGTTTTAGAAAGAGAAAAATGAAAAATAATAAAAGAGGGATGTTTACAGTTGTAACTACTTTAATTATTATTTTATTGACAATAGTTGCTTTTGGAATTATTTGGGTAGTAGTAAGAAATGTTTTAGATGAAGGAAAAGAAGAAATAGATTTATCTAAAATAACTGTGGATTTAGAGATAAGCAAAGTAATTGTTGAAGAAGGAAATTTAACTATTGGAGTGAAAAGAGAAAAGGGAGAAGGAAATTTAATTGGAATAAATTTTATTTTTAGTGATGGAGATAATTCTATTGTTCTTAAAAGAGAGACAAATATTAATGAATTTGAAATGAAAAGTTTTGATTTTGTTTTAGAAAATTTAGAAATTGGAGATATAAGAAGTATTGAAATTGTTCCAATTTTAGAGTTAGAATTAGGAAAGAAATCAATTCCTTCAGAACCAATTGATAAAATTATTTATGAAGAAGGAGAATTAAGTTTTAGAGAATTAGAAGAAGAGCAAGAACTCTTATATTGGAATATTACATCAGAACAATATTGTACTTTTGTAAATGAAATAGTTCTTTATAATACTAGCTCTTTAATTTTAAACCTCATCAATTCTGATTTTGAGATTGTTTCTAGAGAAAATACTTTTATTTATCCGTCTATAATAACTTATGAAAATAAAAAAGGAACACCAGAAGATTTGCTTAGATTAATTTTAACTATTCTTCTTTTTAATCAATGGAATGGAGTTTATTTTGTTTATGAAGAGAATTCTAATTTAGAAGCAATTGTTCCTTTTAGAGATTTAGAGATTCATGAGTCTAGATATTTTTATTTTGAAAATGGAATTTTTAAAATTGCTTCTGCTGGAGAGTCTTTTGAAGATATTTTAAGTTCTGAAGAATTAAGACAAAATATTTTAATAGATAGATATGGTATTATATTTGAAGGAGATATTTCAACACCTTATAATTTAACTAAAAGTGGAATTCAAGAATGGTATTTAAGATAAAAAATATTTTAATTGGAGGACTAATTTTAATCTTCTTAAGTTTAGTTGTTTTTGCAATAAACTCAACTTATGAGGGATATAGAGTGGATAATGATGGTCTAGTAGATGAAATAGATGAATGGAGTGTTTGCAGAGAGGTTACTAATAATTGTGATGCTGATTTATTTGTTCCTACAGCAACTTCAGGTGAATGGGAGTCTTTTAGAACTTATTATCCTTCTGGATGTGCTAGTTGCACTGATACTTGTTCTGAGTGTGATAATGCAGCAGATTGTGAAACTATTTATCCTTCTTGTAGCCATCTTATGGATTGTAGAAGTGGAGAATGTTGTGATGAAACAGGACCTTTCGATCCGAATTGTCCTGCTACATGTCCTATTTAAAATTTATATTCATTAAATTTATTAAGATAAAATCTTTAATTTTCTTATGAAGAGATTATTGTTAATTGCCTTATTATTTAGTATATTAATTCCTTTTGTTAATGCAGATGTTACTTCTCAAGATTCAGGAGGGAATGAGGAAATAAGTATTGGTTCCGATAGATATATTGAGGGGTTTTTTTTTGGAATCCCAAGTCCAACTGTAGCAGCTGTATGTGGTAATGGAGTGATTGAGACAGGTGAAGAGTGTGATGATGGAAATGTTGTTGATGGTGATGGATGTTCTTCTACTTGTCAAACAGAAGCAGAAGGCCCGGGTGGTGGAGGAGGTGGAGCAGAAGAAGCATTAATAACTGTTTCTCCAACTGAATTTAATATTAATCTTGCTGTAAATACAAATGTTGATAGAACAATTACAATTAAAAATATTGGAACAAATTCTATGACAGTTTCAATTAATCAAACTGGATTAGATACAAATGTAATTCTTCCAGTAAGTTCATTAACTCTTTCTCCAGGAGAAGTAAAAAATATTACAGTTACTTTTGTAGGAAGAAGTAAAGAAGGAATTATTACAGGAACTCTTAATATTGGAGGGATTGTTATTGGAGTTTCTTTAAATGTGCGTTCAAAATTATTGCTTTTTGACTCAAACATTATTGTATTAAATGAAGATTATCTTGTTGAACAAGGAGACAGATTGAGAACTCAAGTAACTCTTGTTCCTATGGGAGAAAAGGAAAGAATGGATGTTACTTTAAATTATGTTATTAAAGATTATCAGGGTAAAATTTATTTAACAAAATCAGAAACTCTTTTAATAGATGAAAAAATAGATTTTAAGAGAAATTTTGCTACTGGTTCTCTTCCAATACAAAAATATATTGTTGGATTAGAATTAGTTTATCCTAATGGAGTTGCACCTTCGAGTGCTCATTTTGAAGTTATAGAAAAAAAGAGAGCTCCTTTCTTGGGTAGATTAATATTCTGGTTGATATTATTAATACTTCTTGTATTAATTATATTGATATTATTATTAATTAAAAGAGAAAGAGATAAAAAGAAAAAAGAGGAGATTAAATAATGTTAATTGGATTAGTAGGAAAACCATCTGTTGGAAAGAGCACTTTTTTTAAAGCAGCGACTTTAGCAGAGGTTG
This sequence comes from Candidatus Pacearchaeota archaeon, assembly GCA_017609755.1. Lineage (GTDB taxonomy): Archaea > Nanobdellota > Nanobdellia > Pacearchaeales > GW2011-AR1 > JAFCEV01. The sequence continues at coordinate 6,433 of JAFCDI010000013.1, read as the reverse complement.
AAATAGCTTCTTATCCCTTTACAACAATAAAACCAAATACAGGAATTGGATATGTTAGAGTTGAATGTATTGATAAAGAATTTAAGACTAAATGTAATCCAAGTCATGGTTTTTGTATAGCTTCTCAGAGATTTGTTCCCATTGAACTTATGGATGTTGCAGGATTAGTTCCTGGTGCAAGTCAAGGAAAGGGATTAGGAAATCAGTTTTTAGATAATTTAAGGCAAGCAGATGCTTTTGTTCATATTGTTGATGTTTCTGGAACTTTAAATGCTGAAGGAAAACCTACTGAAAACTATGATGTGTGTAAAGATATTGGGTTTTTAGAAGAAGAATTAAATAATTGGTTTTATAACATCTTTATGAAAGTTTGGAAAAGCTTTGCAAGAAAAGCAGAAATAGAGAATATGAAATTTTCAGAGGCAATTGCAAAACAATTTTCAGGATTAAAAGTTAAAGAAAAGACTATTAAAGAAGTTTTATTAAAATTAAATTTTTCTAATAAGCCAAGTATTTGGACAGAAGAGGAATTGAAAAAATTTTCTAGGGAGTTGAGAAAAAAAAGTAAGCCAATGATTATTGCTGCTAATAAAATAGATACTGAAAAAGGTGAAATAAATTATAAAAAATTAGTAGATAAATTTCCAGAATTAATGATTGTTCCTTGTTCAGCTGATTCTGAATTAGCTTTGAGAGAGGCAGCAAAAGTAGATTTAATAGAGTATATTCCAGGAAATAATTTCTTTGAAATTAAAAAAGAAATGAATGAAAAACAAAAAGCTGCTTTAGATAAAATAGATAATAGAGTTTTAAAAAAATACAATGGAACAGGAGTTCAAGAAGTTTTGAATATGGCTGTATTTAATTTGCTAAATTATATTGCAATTTTTCCAGCATCTGCAAATAAACTGGCAGATAGTAAAGGAAATATCTTGCCTGATTGTTTTTTATTACCTAAAGGCTCAACTGCTTTAGATTTTGCATTTTATTTACACACTGATTTTGGAAATAATTTTATTAAAGCAATTGATGCAAGAACTAAAAAAGCATTAGGAAAAAGCTATGAATTAAAACATAGAGATGCTCTTGAAATTGTTATCGATAGAAAGTTTTAAATATACTCAAGTATACCAGAGTATATGGAAACCACTATAAAAATTTCTAATGAAGTAAAAAAATGTTTGGACAAAATGAAATTATTTGAGAGAGAAACTTATAATGATGTCCTTGAATTTCTAATAGAAGATCACCTAGAATTAAATAGTAAAACAAAAAAAGAGCTTGAAGAAAGAAGAAAAAATCCTGAATTAATTTCTCATGAAGAAGCAGGAAAAATTTTAGGATTATAATGTTTGAAATAAAATGGGAAAAAAGAGCTTTAAAAGAATTATTTAAATTAGAAAAAATCGTTGCTTCTAGAATTTATAAAAAGATTGGTACTTTAGTTTATGGTTTTCAATCTAAGGATGTAAAAAGAATTAAGGGAGAAAATACTTTTGGATTAAGAATTGGTAATTATAGAATTATTTTTTCTTTAGAAAATAATAAAATAATTATCTGGAAATTAGGATATAGAAAAAATATCTATAAAAAATGAAAATAAAAGTAAGAATTCATGCTAATTCTTCTCAAGAAAAAATTGAAAAGAAAGGAGAGAAATATGAAATTTGGTTAAAAGAAAAACCAAGAGATAATAAGGCGAATATAGCTCTTGAGAAATTATTAAAAAAATATTTTAAGAAGGCAGTAAAAATAGTTAAAGGATTAAAATCTAAAAATAAGATTGTTGAGATTAAAAAATAAAAAATGAAATATGAATTGTGGGGGCACTAAAGTTCCCCTTTGCAAAACCCCTCCTTTAATAAATGTGTAAAACTCCAAAAGAAAAATGAAATATGAGTTTGCTCCAGATATACAAAGAATAGCTGAAGAGATTTCTTTAACTTTGTTTCCACATATTAGAATTAATCGAATTAGATGTTTTAGAAGTTATGGAACTTCTTCTAAAAATGTAATTGCAAGATGTCATGCTCTAGGAAAATTAATGCAAAAAGCAATGGGAGTAGATTCTTTTTATGCTTTAGAATTTCTATCAGAAAGATTTGATAAATTGAAGAGAGAAGAACAAGAAAAAACAATTCTTCACGAATTAATGCATGTTCCAAAAACTTTTGGAGGAGGATTTAAACATCATGATTTTGTAACTGAAAAAAATGTAAATAAATATTATAAAAAATATTTAGAACAAAGGAGATTTTATGAAAATTAAACACAGAGGAAAAGAAATTGAATTAGAAAATATAAAAAAAGTAAATCTTCTTGGAGAAGCAATTGGACTTATGCTTTGTAGTAGAAAAAAAGCAAGAGCTCTTTTGTTTGATTTTGAAAAATCTACAAAAATGAAATTGCATTCTTTTTTTGTTTTTTTTCCATTTATTGCGATTTGGCTTGATAAAGAGAATAATATATTGGATTTTAAAAAAATAAAGCCCTTTCAAATTAATGTGGGAATAGAAAAATCCTTTTATAAAATTGTTGAAATTCCTATTAAGAAAGAATATTTTGGAATTTTGGCACTTCTCGACGGGAATTAGAAAGATTTAAATATAGTTTTATTGTATATTTATTATAACAACAAAAAGGAGGGAAACACATGGGAAAAATTGTCGTTAAAAATGTAATCACAAGAAAACCAGGACATCTTTATTATATTGATGGACAAGGTAATGTTTGTGAAGCTAAGATGGCTAGAGGTGGTAAAAAGAAAAAAGCTGCTAAAAAGAAATCAGTTAAGAAAAAAGTAGCTAAGAAAAAGCCTGTAAAAAGAAAAAAGAAATAAACCTATTTTTTATTTTTTTTATTTTATTCCTTTATATAAAATTGAAAGATTTTAAAGTATAGAATTCTATAATTCTTTATGACAATTGTTTTAGGAATTGAATCAACTGCACACACTTTTGGAGTTGGAATTGTTAGAAATGGAGAAATTCTTTCTAATATTAAAAAAACATATGTAACTGAAAAAGGAGGAATAATTCCTATGGAAGCTGCAAAACATCATAATAGATTTAAAGCAGAAATTTATTCTGAAGCTTTGGAAAAAGCAGAAATTTTAGAAAATAAAATAGATGCTATTGCTTTTTCTCAAGGACCTGGACTTGCTCCTTGTCTTTTAGAAGGAATGAAATTTGCAAAAAAACTTTCTAAAAAATTAAAAAAATATATAATTCCAGTAAATCATTGTATTGCTCATTTAGAAATTGGAAGATTAACTAAGACAAAAAATCCTGTTATGCTTTATGCTTCTGGTGCAAACACTCAAATAATCTCTTATGAATCAGGAAAATATAGAATTTTTGGTGAAACTTTAGATATTGGAGTTGGTAACTTTATTGATAATTTTGCAAGATATTCTGGAATAGGTTTTCCAGGAGGGCCAATTATTGAGAAATTAGCATTAAAAGGAAAAAAATATATTAAACTTCCATACAAAGTTAAGGGAATGGATATTGCTTTATCAGGAATTCTAACAAATTTAAAACAAAAAATAGAATCTAAAAAATACAATTTAAATGATTTGGCTTATTCAATGCAAGAAACTGTTTTTGCAATGTTAGTTGAAACTGCTGAGAGAGCTTTGGCACATACAGGAAAAAAAGAATTGCTTTTAGGAGGAGGAGTTGCTTGTAATTCTAGACTTCAGGAAATGTGTAAAATAATGTGTAAAGAAAGAAAAGCAAAATTCTTTTGTCCAGAAAAATCTCTGCTTGTAGATAATGCAGGAATGATTGCTTTTTTAGGAGAAATTATGTTTAAGTCAGGAATAAAAGAGAATAATTTAGATAAAATAGATATTATGCCTCGTCAAAGAACAGATGATGTAGAAGTTGTTTGGAGAAAATAACTAATTTAATAAACACTTTTTTCTATATTATTTATGAATAAAAGAGGCGTTTTATTTTTTATAATAGTTGCAGTAATGTCTTATTTCTTTTTTTCTAAGACAGAAAAAAGTATTGAAACTAACCAAAATATTGAAAAAATAAAAATAGATGATAATTATGCTAGAATAAATGTAAGTGGTGAAAATAATAAAGAGATAAATTCTATTGAGTTTGTTTTAATTGACAAATCTGGAAGAGAATATCTTTATTCTACTAATGAAGGAGTAAATGAACTTTCTATTTCTGGAGAAACCTAGGAATATTCTTTTTCTGCTAATGAATTTGGATTAGAGGATTTTTCTAATATTTATAGAATTAATGTAATTTTTAAATATAAGGAAGAGATTCAAGAACAAGAAAATAAAGATTTTGAAGAGGATGAAGAATTAGAGAATAATGAAACTGAAACAGATTCAAATGAAAGCGAAACAATAGAAAATAAAAAAAATTTAAATGAAGGTGATAATGAGACAGGTTCTTCTTCAGATATAAATAATATAAATTGTTTAGATAATTTTGATTGTTTAGTGGAATATTCTTGTTCTCGTGGAGTTTGTTTATTAGAATCTTCTGGAAAAACTTATTTTGTTTCTTTAAATGGAAGTGATGATAATGATAGAAGTTTTGAAGCTCCTTGGAAAATACTCACTTATGCTGAGTCTCAAATGTTTGGAGGAGAGATTTTGTATATTAGAGAAGGAATTTATAATGAGAAACTTAGAGTGTATGGCTTAGATGATTCAACAAATGTAATAGGAGACCCTTTATTTTCTGGAATTGAGAATATTAGAAATGGGAAAATTAAAAGAGAGTATTTTGAATTATTAGAAGATTCTTCTGCAATTGATGTAGGAATTATTATTTCTGGTCTTCACTGTTCAACTTCAGGAAGTCATTCTGGAGAAAATTGTGTTGAGTGGTATTGAAATGCGCCTGATATAGGTGCTTTTGAAAGCAATTATTGATTTTTATTTTAACATATTTCTAGGATAAAGTTTATAAAGCAATTTTTTCTCAATTAAATATCCGATGAACATTTAGGGAGGATTTTCCTATTTGTTCTAGAGCATTATTAAATTTAAAAAGCAAAATAAAATGGACACATATTCAATAATTGAAAAGGCAAGAAGAACAGGAAAAATAGAAAAAGGAACTAATGAAGTTACTAAAGCAATAGAAAGAGGAACAGCTAAATTTGTTGCTTATGCTTCTGATGTTGAACCAAAAGAAATTATTCAGCATATTCCTCTTTTGTGTAAAGAGAAAAATATTAAGTGTCAAGAAGCAGATAGCAAGCAAAAATTAGGAATTGCAGCAGGACTTGCAGTACCAGCATCTTCAGTAGTAGTAATTGAAGCTGGAGAAGCAGAAGCAGATATTTCTGGAATTAAATAGATTTTTTTAATAATATGGCAAAAACACAAAAAACTAAAGAATCAAAACAACAAGGAAGTAAAGGAAGTGATAGAATTGTAGGAGAGACAGTTCCTGCAATTGTTGAAGAATTAATAGGAAGAACTGGATTTAGAGGTGAAATCACACAGGTTAAGTGTTTAGTTCAAGAAGGAAAAGATAAAGGACGTTCAATGAGAAGAAATGTAAAAGGAGCTGTAAGAGTAGGAGATATTTTAATGTTAAGAGAAACAGAAATTGAAGCAAGAAGAATTAAGTCAAAAGTAACAAAAGGAGCCTACACATAAAATGTCAGATTTATTAAAAATGATTGAAGGAGATTTAATGGGGCTTAGTTTAGAGATTGATTTGTCTCATCTTAAGATTAGAGATAGAAAAAAATATCTAAATGAATTTAAAAAAGAAATAAATAATTGTAAACAAGATTATTCTGTTTCAAGTGTATTTAAGGATTTTAAATTTAAAGGACATTACTATGTCCAAATAAGTAAAAAACAAGATGCCTAAATGTGTTTATTGTGGTAAAGATTATGAATTTCCAAAAGGAATTACACTAGTTGGAAAAGATGGAGGTATTAATTATTTATGTTCTTCAAAATGTAGGAAAAATATGCAAATGAAAAGAAGAAAAGTTAGATGGATTTCTAAAGCTAAAAAAGAAAAACTTAGTTTTGCAAAAAAAGAGGACAAAGAAGAAAAAGAAACTTTTAATAAAAAATAAATTTTAACATAATTTTTTTTCATTCTCATTTCTTGGATCTTTCCAATTCTCAGGAAACTGTACAGCTGCCCCTGTTATTGGAGTACTCATTATTATCCCTTTAGAATTGCAAGAAATTTGATAATCTTGACAATAATTTGTTTCATTACAGATTGCTTTAGTGTGAGTATATAAATCTAAATCTTTTTCAGGTTTTGCAATTAAAAATGCAAGCAAAATTATTAGAATTAAAAACAAAATTACACTTAAAATTACTAGTTTTTTCATAAAAAATAAGCATTTAAATTGTTTTTAAAGATTATTGCAGTTAAATTAATAAATATCTTTTTTCTATATTATTTATGAATAAAAGAGG
>JAFCDI010000012.1:14417-23788 GCA_017609755.1 Candidatus Pacearchaeota archaeon | reverse complement strand
AAGGAAATCTATAAAAAGTCTTTTGAGGACTTAATCGAAAATGGAAACAGATATCACAAAATTACTTGAATTTGAAGAATTTAAAAAAGCTTATAGTGATACGGAAATTCCCAATTGTAAATATCTTAAGATTAAATCTCCTTTAGCCGTTCAGTTTGAATTAACTTCTGGATGCAATCAAAGATGTATTTTTTGTTATAATGTTTGGAAAGGGCTTTGTTCAGAAAAAAAGGCAATTAAAATGTCTAAAGAAAAACAACTTCAAGTAATAGAAAAAATAATTGAAAATGAAATTTTTGACATTATCTTTTCAGGCGGAGAGCCTCTTTTAGTAGATTGGTTGGAAGATTTAATAAAAAAGTGTAAGGGTGCAAGAATGTATACAACTTTAATCACAAATGCACAATTGATGACTTTGGAAAGGGCAAAATCCCTTAAGGATGCAGGATTAGATGATATGCAAATCTCTATTCATCATTACAATCCTGAAAAAAATGATGAACTTACTAATGTGAAGGGTTCTTTTAATAAAAGTATTGAAGGTATAAAAAATGTAATTGAGGTTTTTGGTGCTGAAGCAATAAATATTAATATGGTTGCACTTCCGAAAACTTATAAAGAAATTTCCTCAATGCAAAATTATTTTTTTATTCTCTCGGAAAGTGTTAAATATATGAAAAAAACAAATGACTCTTTTTGGAAAAAATATAAAAATATCCTTAATAAATCAAATAAAAGAAATGAAATAGAAAAAATTATCCATTTTTTACCAAAAGCAAAATATTACCTTTCAAAAAAATCTTTAATTGAACTAAATGATTTTATTAGTCCATTGACAGTAATTGGAAAAGAGAGTGAACTTATTAAGAAATATCGTGAGGAAATGGATAAACTGGTATTGCCTACATTAAAATTTCTAGAAGAAAGTAATTAACATTTTAAAAGAAAATCCGGAATCTTTTGCTTTGCAGATTCTCTTCTTTTTTGATGTTCTAGCATAAATTCAGTTATTTTCTCAATAGCATATTTTTTCAGTTCTCCAGTTAATAATTTCCCCGATTTATAATCCTGTTCAAGTTGGTTTAGCTTTTCATCTGATTCTTCAAATAAGAATTTTAAATATTGAAACGGTACATCAACATCAGGATTTCCTCCTTTTTTTCTATGTTCTTCTAAGGTGGCTTGTCCTCCTGAAAAAGCATATTTGTTTATTTTCTTTTTAATTTCTTGTGGTGTATCTGTTGTTAAAATTCCCTTTACAGCTTCGGAACTGCTCATCTTTCCTTCATTTCCAGTTAAAGGGGGCAAAAAAGAACATTGGATGCTAGCAGGCTTATAATACCCTAGTTTTGGCAAAATATCTCTTGTTAATCTAAAATGAGGATCTTGATCGACCGCATGAGGAATTAAGCAAGGTATATTCTTTTTCTTTAAGACGCTAGGTAAAAATGAAGGAACTGTTTGCATTGATGTAAAAAATATTGAGCCTATATTTGTACTATCATTAAAACCAAAACTAGATTTTATTGTAGAGAAAGTTATTTTTTTAGCAACTTTTATAGCTTTAGGATATAATAATCCTGCGTGCTTTGTATCTATTATGAAATGCGTTCTTTTTGGATTGAATCCAACTGCAATAACATCTAGAAGATTTTCATTTAACCACTTTTGTATTTCATCATAGCTTAAATTTTTATACATAAACTTTTCATCATCTGTAAACTGGAAATATACATCTACATCAAATTTATCTTGGAGCCATTTCGTAAAATACCAAACCAAAATATGTCCTATATGTATCGGTCCCGAAGGCCCACAACCAGTATAAATAAAAAACTTATTTCCTTTGTCATATTCATCAAATAACCACTTTAAATCTCTATGTGCAAAAAATATTTTTCTAGTTAACATTGGATGTAAATCTTTAGTATACTCCTTTATTCGATTTAATAAAGATTCATCTATTTTCTCTAAACCAAATTCTTTTATCAATCTGTCATATCATAATAATAAAAATCTAATAGATATTAATAAATCTATTGTAAAATCTTCTTTTTTAGAAAAAAAGAAGGCAAAAAGGCGGAAATCCCCCTTTTCTTTTTTTAAGAAAAAAAGAAACAAAAAAAGCGCGCGTCTCTCTAATACATAGCCCACCCAAAAAATATTATTTCAGATTCATAAAAACGGCATTCCCAAAAATTGAAACTAACATTGATTTAAAGGAAATTTCCCGCTGAAATTTCCCAAATTTTTCCTTCGGAAAAACTCACGAGGTCATTCCGACTTCGTCTCCATTCCGCTCGCGCTTTCAATAAATTGAAAGTCTTTAAATAGCATATGTTAGGCGTAATTAAAACGAACTCTGATACCCCCGACCACCTACCCCTAAATTGGAGAGAGTGCCGTTAAATAAAATAGAAAAACTTCTTTTATCCAACCAAAACAAAACTCAAGAAATGCTACGCACTTCTTCTAACAAAGGATAAAAGGTTTCACTTCGTTACACCCAAATTTTTCTAAGAGTTGGGGACTGAAATTATCTTCTTAAACCATATCTTAAATAAAAATAAATTCCTACGGCAAAAGCCCCAATAAACCAAAACCCATATTTACAAAAATCACTATCCGTTTCACAAAAAGCTTTCGCAATTTGCAAAAGAACAAAGAACATTATAACTAAGACTATTGCATTCATCCCCCATTCAACTATTGGATTGGGTGCTTGTCCTTTTTTATTCATTAAGTGTTTTATCTGTTACTCTATTGTAAAACGGTTTTTCTTTGAACCCAAACACCTTTGCTACAATATTTTTTGGAAAGAGTCTTAATCTAACATTGTAACTTTTTACTCTTTGGTTATATAATTTTCTTTCGTGTAAAAGTTCTCTCTCAACCCATCCGATACTTTTTTGAATATTTTGAAAACTTCTATCAGCTTTTAGTTTTGGATATCTTTCTTGAACAACTAAAAGCTTTGATAACGCACCTTCTAACATGTTAGCCGCATGAATTTTTTCATTAACATCCTTTGCTTTTCCCCATTGAGAACGGAGTTTTGTAACTTCCTCAAAAGTCCCTTTTTCATGTTTCGCGTAACCTTTTACAACATCCGACAGTGCAGGAATTAAATCAAATTTCTTCTTTAAATGAGCGTCAATATGCGATGCCTGTTTTTCTACTTGGATTTCATGGTAAGTTAATTCGTTGTATGTTCTGTAAATATATCTTATGACTAACAGAAGAATTACAGCAGGGATTCCAATCCATAGGATTAATTGCCAATTCATTTTTCGTCCTCCGCAAATTTAAGAGCTTTTTTATAGTATTCTTCCTCTTTCCTTAACCTTTCAGGAACAATTTTAACTTTAAAATATTTTATCATTTGTTTAATTGCCTCTTGTTTTGTTTTTAGACCATAAACTAATTTGTACGCCTCTACGATTTTGTCTTCTGTTTCCGATAAATCTATTTGTATTTTTGTCATTTTTCATTTTGTATCATTATATAATAGGGTAATACATGGTAGTATATAAACCTTTCGGTTACTATTTCACAGCCCCCAACTCTAATTTTTAAAAGATACAACGGCACTATCTCTTATAAATATATTTTTGACGGCTTCCCGCCGTCCCAGAGTTCGTTTTAACTTCTCCGTTCGCTTTGCTCACTTCGACCACATCTTGCAGGCTCTCGCTAACGCTCGGGGCGACTTAACAGGGCTTAAACAGAAAATTCTTGCAGAATTTTACCCAAATTAATTTTACCTTCGCTCCACTCTCAAAAATCCAACTTCTCTAAATCTTGATGTTAGAAAGTGCCCCCTAAATATTCTTTTCTTTTACTCTCTTCAAATCTCTCTATTGCATATCTCAGAGTAGTTCTTGGAATAATCTTGTAATGAAATTTTAAAAAATCTTCTAAAATAGGTTCATTTCTTTTTCCAATCTCTCTAAGCATCCATCCCACTGCTTTATGAATTAAAGAATGTTTATCTTTTAATAGAATTTCAGAAATTGCTAGAGCATCTTCAAATTCTTTTTTTTGAATAAAATAAAGTGTAGAAACAATTGCAATTCTTTTTTCCCAAAGATTGCTTGAATTAGCTAAATTATACAAAACACTCTTTTTCTTATCTAATAAAAAGTTTCCTACAATATTTGGAGCACTTATATCTACTAAATCCCAATTATTAATCTTTTTAGTGTTTTTTAAATAAAAATTAAAAATATTTGCTTTTTCCTCTTCTTTTGCTTTTTTATACTTTTCACAAATAATTAGTAATGCAGTTAATCTATACTCGTGAATTTTGCTTTTTAGTAATTGTTGAATTTTAGAAAGACTTAAATTTGAATATTTTTTTGCAATTTCTCTTTGTTTAGGAACAGTTAATCCAATAAAGATATCTCCTTCTCCATATTCTCCTTTTTGAGTTTTAAAGAATTTTGAATAAATTTCTGCTTTTTCTTTTGAAGAATTTTTTTGCAATTCTTTTTTGAGCTTTTCTAACATATTAATTCAAGAATTAATAGATATAAAATATTTTCCAAAGGAGGGGTTTTGCAAAGAGTACTTGTCACTTTACTCCTAAAAGTCAAAGAGAGAGTTTTAAAAAGGATTTGTCACTTTACTCCTAAAAGTTTATTCTTCAAAGAGAGAGTTTTAAAAAGGATTTGTCACTTTACTCCTAAAAGTTTATTCTTCAAAGGAGGGGTTTTGCAAAGGGGAACCTGGGTGCCCCAGCTATTTAGCTAGAGCTTTTCTTTGTTGTCTTTTAGGCTGTTTTGTTTTTCTACCTGCTTGATGTTTTGCTGTTTTTGCAGCAGCTTTTTTCATTTTTTCTCCAGCTTCTGCACTTGCTTTTACTTTTTCTTTTTCTTCTTTTTTCTCTTCTTCTGTTTGACTAGGTTTTTCTTCAGCAGGTTTTGTAGTAATTCCTTCTTTTGCTCTTTCCATTAGAGATTTTTTCTTTTCAAGAGCTTGTTTTGCTTTTGCTTCTCTTTTTTCTTCTCTAATTTTTTTGTATTTTAATTTTTCAGGAATATCTACTAATTCAACTCTTACAATTTCTCCAGATTTTATTGCTTTAATCTTTATTTTAGAAGGAGGATTTTTAATTCCTCTAGCCCAGATAGCTTCATTTACAAATCTATTTAGTCTTATGTTATTTAAATTCCTACTTCTAATTTTCATATGTCTAACTAAAAATTCTTTAATTGTTTTAATTGCTTTAGGAGTTTTTTTGTATCTTGGAACAGAACGCCCTTTTTCTCTTAAAGGAATAATATATTCTCTTTCAATTCTTTCTGTTTTTATCTCAGTTTTTTTAGCCATTTTAATTATTATTTTCTTTATTCATAAAATTCTTTATTGGAGGAGAAATAATTTCTAAATCTTTTTCGAGAATTTCTTCTAAATTTGATTTAATTTCAATTATTTCATTTAAATTGCTTGTAGGATTGTAAAAATTTACTCCTATTTCATGTAAATTTTTTTCTTTATTTGCAGAAAGAGTTATTGTTCTTGGTTTTTTAAAATAAGTAATCATTTGAAAATCTTCATCTTTTACTATGTTCTTTTGAATAGGATATGTTCTAAGATATCCTTGTTCTTTTAATTCTTCTAATGCTAATAAATTGAATTTTCCTTCAAATTTAAATCTGCAATGGTAAATTCCAGGACAAATTGTTCTTTTTTCACTATCTTTAGAACTATAAATTTTATAATGTCCTTTTTTCCGTCCCTTTTTAGGTTTTTCTTTTGATTCCATTTTATCCAAAGTGAGATTTTTTTTGTTTTCTTGGTTTGATGTGAAGTTTAGTTCTTCTCCAAAAACGTCTATGTCTTGTCATAGCAGAAGGATGAACTCTTTTTCCTGCTCCATGTTTTTTAAGAACAGCCCAAACAGGAGCCCACTTAGTTTGTCTTGCTTTTTTACTTAAAATTTCTTTTTTCTTATTATTTTTTATTCCCATTTTCTATATTTTCTAAAAATTCCCTTCCTTTTTCAGTTAATTGTCTTCCAGGCCTTTTTCTTCTAACTCCTCTAATATCTTTTGCAAGTTCTGTAAATTCTGCTTTGTCTGATTGCTGAAGAATTGTTCTAATTATTTTTCCACTTGCTTTTTGAAATTTTTCTGGTCGAAATCCTCTATTTTTCTTACTTCCGTATTTTGTTCTTAATCTATTAACTCCAACAATTTCTTTTTTATATATTTGTCTTAAAATACTTGCAGCTCTTTTATACCAAAAGTCAGAATCTTCAATTGGCCTTTTTTTTGAAGAACCTGATTTAGCAAAATCAACCCATGGTGGTTTTTTAAATTCTGGAATTTTTTTAAGAGCTTCAGCTAATTTTAAATTATATTCATTTGCAGGTAAATCATATACTGGATTCATTTTAGAGCATTCCTTTCGGAATTAGAGAGAATTTCTTCTCTTAACCTAATTTTATGTAGAATCAGACTTTATAAATTTATCTAACTAGTTTTCTCCATTTTTTTATTGCAATTGTATATCCAATAATTTTTGCAGTGTAATTTTTTCCTAATTTTTTTAAAATTTCTTCTGACATTTCTTTTAATTCAGATTTATTTCTACAACAGGATTTTAAAACAGATATTTTTACATTATTATTTTTTTTAAATGCGTTTTTTAGAGAAGCAATAAAATTATCTGTTATTTTATTTTTTCCAATTTGCAATTCAATTAAACTAGCCATTTTATATTTGTAATTTTTGAATAAATTCTTGCTGATACTTTGAGACATTTCCTTTTATATCTTTGTATTCATCTAAAAGCCGTCCCAAGTAATTTAAATCTATTTCTTTTTCATTTAATTTAAAATTCTCTTCAATCATTTCTTCTAAAGGAGTTAATCTTATTTTGAATTTGATTCTATCCATTTCTTTTTGACTTTTATTTTTTTTCTTTTTCTAATTCCAAATGTTCCCAATTTCATTGATTTGGATTTATAAATGTCTTTTCCTTTAAATCTATGAACAATTACATCTGATTTATTATCTCTCCAATCTTGACTATGTTTTGCACAAAATATTGCAGCTTCTTTTCTATCTTTTGCATTTACTTTTCCTTGAATAACTACAAAAGGACTTCCTGGTTTTTCAGTGTGAAAAACATACTCTTGAGGTTTAATTTGAGAAACAAGTTCTTCATTGTTTTTTGCATTTTTTCCAGCAAGAACCCTTTTACCTGAACTTGTTTTTATTTCTCGAAAATTCATTTTATTAAATTATTCTTCTACTTTTAAAAACTTAGTCACAATTAGAATTCCAATCACACAAATAAATGTGACAATTAGAGCACTTACTAATTGTCCTTGAACCGGATTTGTAGAAGATATTTTTTCAACCCAAGATTGAATAACATCTCTCCAAACTAATGCAATTAAAAAACCAAAAGCTGTAAGAAGAGCAGTGTACAATGCTTTTTTTACTTCTTTTTGCAGATGTTTTGCTTTTTCTTTTGCTTTTTGTGCCTTTGTTTTTGTCATTTCCAAAATTTCAGAGCCTCATTTAATTCTTTATGAGTTTCTGAATATTTTTTTAGAGATTGTTTTTTTATAACTGCTTCAACTGCTTGTCTCATTGCTCTTGCACCTGCTTCTGTTCCAGAAGGATGTCCATGAATTCCTCCTCCTGCCTGAATTACTAAATCTTTTCCAAGATGTCTTATTAAAAAAGGAACATGTCCTGGATGCAATCCTCCAGAAGAAACAGGCATTACTGGTTTAATGTTTTTCCATTTTTGAGACAATCTTAATTTTGTAGCTTTAACCTCTTTTAGTTTCATTTCTTCTGATAACTCTTCTATTTCTTTTATTTTTCCATGAAGTTTTCCAATACCTGTTCCAATATGTAATTGATCAACGCCAACTAATCTAGAAAAATCTGCTAGAGTCATCATACTAATTCCTGAATTAGGATTTCTATCAAGAGCAGCATGCATTGCTCTATGTCCATGTAAAATTGTTTTGAAATTAGCCTCTCTTAATGTTTGAAGAGCAGCCCATCCACTAGTTAAAACATCTACCATAATATATTTGCTTCCCATTTTCTCTGCTAGCTGTGCTCTTTTAAGCATTTCTTTTGTTTCTGCAGTCACATTCACTATATATGCCTTTTTTTCTCCGGTTTCATTTTCTGCTTTATCCGCCATTTCAAGAGTTTTTGCAAGCCTATTTTCAAACAAATTAAATTTTTGAGAAGAGAGATTTTCATCATCTTTTACAAAATCACATCCTCCAATCCAAGATTCATAAGCAGATTGTGCATGATGTTTAGTATTTAATCCTAATTTTGGTTTTATTATTGTTCCTACTAATGGACGAGAATTTATCTTCATAGTTTTTCTTATTCCAGAAATTCCATATTTTGGTCCCTGAAAATTTTTAAGAATTTTTGAAGGAAAACTAACATCTTCTAATCTAATTGATTTTACTGCTTTCATTCCAAAAATATTTCCAGCAATACTTGATAAGATGTTTGGAACATTATCATATTCAAATAATTCAGAAGGATAAGCAATTTTAACAAAATTTCCTTTTATAGAGAAAACTTTTGCATTTAATTTTTCAACATAATCTCTACCTTGAACTTTTGTCCAAGTTCCTGTACTTGATTCAAGAGCAACAGTATTTGCTGCTTTTTTCATAGATATTTTATTTGGAATTATTTTAAATAAACAAATCAAATCATCTTTTGGATGATAATTTAATTCAAGAAATTTTAAATCCTCTTTTTTCATTTTATTTTTTTAGCAATACTTCCTTTTTCACTATCATTAACAGAATATCCTAGTTTTTTAATTTTTGCTCTAATTCTATCTGCTTCTTCCCAATTTTTCTTTTTTCTAGCAACATTTCTCTCTGAAATTAATTTAATAACATTTGGAGGAATTTTTTCTTTTTCTTCCTTTAATAAGTCCAGTCCAAAAATCAAATCCATTTCTTTTATTGTTTCTATTTTTCCATTTGCTTTTTTATCTTTTAGAAGTTTCCAAAGAATCTGAAGAGCTTTGGGAGTATTCAAATCATCATTCATAGCCGATTTAAATTCTTGCAAATATTTTTTATTTATTCCTTTGTCTGAGATGTTAGAAATTATATTTTTTAATCTTTCATAAGATTTTTGAGCAGTTTTTAATTTTTCAATTGAAAAATTTAAAGGTTTTCTATAATGAGTTGTTAAGCACAAATATCTAAATTCAAGAGTATTAAATCCTTTTTTCTCAAGTTCAGAAATAGTATACAAACCTCCTTTACTTTTTGAAACTTTTTCACCCTTAAAAAGAAGCCATGCTGAATGTAGCCAGTATTTTACCCAGGGTTTTTTTTCAAAAGCAGTTTCTGATTG
>JAFCDI010000012.1:0-14409 GCA_017609755.1 Candidatus Pacearchaeota archaeon | reverse complement strand
TCCAAGATATTTTGTAGCCATAGCAGAACATTCTAAATGCCATCCAGGATAACCTATTCCCCAAGGAGAATGCCACTCTTGCTGACGATTTCCTGGTTTTTCTGAAAATTTCCATAAAGCAAAATCAGTTGGATTTTTTTTATCTTTTAAATCAATTCTTTTTCCTGCTTTTAATTTTTCTTTTTTTAATTTAGCTAATTTACCATAATCTTTTAGTTTACTAGTGTCAAAATAAATTCCATCTTCTGTTTTGTAAGTATATCCTTTTTTTTCAAGATTTTCTATGAGTTCAATTTGTTCTTTAATATGTTCTGTAGCTTTACACCAGATATTTGGTTCAGAAATATTTAATTTTTCTAAATCTTCTCTAAATATTTCAAGATAATAATTAGCAATTTCAGATGCTTTCTTTTTTTCTTTTTGTGCAGCTCTCTCTATTTTATCTTCGCCAGTATCAGAATCACTTGTTAAATGCCCAACATCTGTAACATTCATAACATGTTTTACGAGATATCCATTATATTTTAGAACTCTTTTTAAAATATCCCAAGCAAGATAACTTCTAAGATTTCCAATATGTTGAAAAGAATAAACTGTTGGCCCACATGAATACAATCCTACTTTATTTTTTGAAAGAGGTTTAAATTCTTCTTTTTTTCTTTTTAGAGTATTATAAAGCTTTAACATAATTTATTCAAGAAAGACTAATTTAAAAAGTGTTTTATTTAAGAGACTATTTTTTAATTTCTACATCAAAAGTTTTACTAGCATAAGGATATCCCTCTGAATAAACTTCTACTCTAAATCTTGCAAGACATATAGAATTTCCTTCAGGAATTTTAAATCTTATTTTTTCTGTATAAAGATCTCCTACACGAATTGGAATCTTATCTCCTGTTTTTCCAACTGAGAGCCAGTTTTCTATTTGTTCTTCATTTTCAATACAGGTTCCAGTATCTGCAACAATAGTAGTATAAGAAAAAGTGCTTGTTCCAGCTTCTCCTTCTAATAGATTTTTAATTCCAATTCCAATTGCTGCTAATTCTCCTTGCTCTACTTCTACTAGTCCTGTTTTAGGATAAATCACAAATTTTTCATCATTACCAAATAATTTGTTTATTTCTTCTTCTAATTGTTGATCTGTTAAATCAATTGCATTAGTAGCACTTCCAAATATTTTATTAACCAAAAATATTCCAAGAATTAAAACACTCATTAGTAGAACTATAGTAACAATTGTTCCAACACTCATTTCCATAGCTGCTTTTTTAGATTTCATTTTATGCAATTGGAAGATTTCCTGCTAATGAGGAAAATGCGATTATAATTATCATAGCAACACTAAGAACAAAACCAACAATATTTAGAATTATTCCTATTTTTGCTAGTTTTAAGGGATTCTTTTTTTGTTGAATCATACAAAAAACAAATCCTATTATTGCTAAAAAAATTCCTAGAGAACCAGCCATAACAATGCTCATAATACCTAGAGTAAATCCAGCAATTCCCAAACCTTCTTTTGTTTTTGCTAATTCAATCTTAGGTTTTTTTGAGATTTCAGACTTATCTTTTTTGTTTACCCTCTTTTTCTTAACCATATTATTTCTAGTTATTTTTATTTTATAAATGTTTTCAATTATTTATGGGGATGCGGGGAGTCGAACCCCGGACACCATGATGACTGAGTGTGAATTTCCTTTGCTCTTCAGTCATGTGCTCTCCCGCTGAGCTACATCCCCAGCAAAATAGAATATTACTGAAAGCTTTTAAATGTTTAGAAAAAGTAAGTTGGGAATAGGCCACCTTTTGTCATTCTTTGCTCAAGCAAACAGAATGTGTTAACATTTAACTATGCGGCATTTTAGCCTTGCACTGATTGAGATAGTCGTTTCATCAAATCCAATATTTCTTAGCTTCCTTCACAAGTTCATAGCTCAATATTGGCTGTGTCGTTTCTTTTCTAGAGCTTTACTTCGCAGTAATCTTTTTTTCAAAAGACAATTTTTAATTAGTGGGCGGACCTTCCACAGAATTCAGAAATCATTTACATTTCTTGGCAATTTAATGCCTGAATTCCGAAAGTTAACTACCCAACTTACAATATTTTAATTAAGATGAACTTTTTAAAGTTTATTATTTTAATAAAATTATGGATAATTGGCATTCTAAATTCAAAGAGGAGATTTTTTCGGAGTTAAAAACTTCAAAAAAAGGATTAACAAATAATGAGGCTAAAAAAAGACTTGAAAAATATGGGAAAAATATTCTGAAAAAGAAAAAAAATCTTAAACCTTTAAAAATAATTTTTGAACAATTCAAATCTTTTTTGATTTATATTCTTCTTTTTGCAGTTATTATCTCTTTTTTAATTGGAAATAAAATTGATGGAATTATTATTTTAGCTATTGTTCTTCTTAATGCTTCAATTGGTTCTTTTCAACAATATAAAGCAGAAAAAGCACTAAGAGGATTAAAAAAAATGCTTGTTCCAACATCTATTGTTATAAGAAATGGAAAGCATACTAAAATTGCTTCCTCTGAAATTGTAATTGGAGATATTTTAATTCTTGAAACAGGAGATAAAATTAATGCAGATTGCAGAATTATTGAAAGTAATAATCTACAAGCAAATGAAGCTATTTTAACAGGAGAAAGTTTACCAATTAATAAACTTGATAAAAGAATTCCTTCTAAAACAATTTTAGCTGAAAGATTAAATATGCTTTATACAGGAACACAAATAACTAGAGGTTCTGCAAAAGCAGTTGTGATTGCAACTGGAAAAAATTCTGAATTTGGAAAAATAGCAGAAAAACTTCAGGATATCAAAATTCAAAAGACTCCTATGCAAAAAAGATTAGATAAATTTTCAAAACAAATAGGATTTATTATTCTTGGATTAATGCTTTTTATTATTGTTTTAGGTTTTTTAGAGGGTTTTAACAAGCTTGAAATGCTAATGACTTCAATTGCTCTTGCTGTAAGTGCAATTCCAGAAGGACTTCCAGCTGCACTTGCTATTTCATTAGCAATTTCTTCTATTTTTATGTCTAAAAAAAATGTTATTATTAGAAAACTTCCTGCAGTTGAAAGTCTTGGAAGTGTTACTGTTATTTGTGCAGATAAAACAGGAACTTTAACAGAAGAGAAAATGACTGTTCAGGAGATTTTTACAAATGGAAAATTTTTCTCAAGAAAAAGAAAAGAACTATTTTTTAAAAATAAAAAAATTGAGATTTCAAAAAATAAAGAATTGTATGACTTAATAAAAACAAGCATATTATGTAATGATGCTCGTTTTGAAAAAATAAGCAATAATTCCTATTCTTTTACAGGAGATTCAACAGAGGAAGCTTTAGTGAGATTTGCACTAGATTTTAATCTTAACAAGAGAAAATTAACAGAAATTGAACCAAGAATAAAAGAATTTGAATTTAATTCTGAAAGAAAAATGATGTCTGTTCTTAGAAAAAATAAGAAAAAAAACATTCTTTATTCAAAAGGAGCTCCAGAAAAAATTCTCTCTAAATGTTCTTTTGAATTATTAAATGGAAAAATAATTTCACTTAGTGAAAAAAGAAAAAAAGAATTATTAGAGAAATGTCAAAAAATGGAGCAAAGAGCTTTGAGAGTTTTGAGTTTTGCTTATAAATCTTTTTCAAATAAAGAAAAAATAGACGAGAAAAATTTGATTTTTCTTGGATTTATGGGAATGATAGATCCTCCAAGAGAAGAGGTAAAAAATGCAATAAAATTAACAAAAAGTGCTGGAATAAAAGTAAAAATGATTACAGGAGATTCTGCTATTACTGCAAAAGCAATTGCACAACAAATAGGAATTAAAGGAGAAATAATGACTGGAGAACAATTAGAAGAGATTTCAGAAGAAGAGTTGAGCAAGAAAATTAAAGAAATATCTATTTTTGCAAGAATTAATCCTTCTCAAAAATCAAAGATAGTAAGTGCTCTTCAAAAAAATAAAGAAATAGTTGCAATGACTGGAGATGGAGTAAATGATATTCTTGCATTGAAATCTTCTAATCTTGGAATTGCAATGGGAAAGAGAGGAGTTGATGTTGCAAGAGAGATTTCAGATGTTATTCTTGTTGATGATAATTTTGCTTCAATTGTAGAAGGAGTTAGAGAAGGAAGAAAAACATATGATAATATTAAGAAATTTTCAAAATATTTGCTTGCAGTTAATTTTAGTGAAATTCTTTTAGTTATGTTTGCTCTTTTTAAAAAAATGCCTCTTCCATTAATTCCTCTTCAGATTCTTTGGATAAATCTCATAACTGATTCTTTTCCAGCTTTAACTCTTGCTTTTGAAAAAGAAGAGAATGTTATGAAAACAAAACCTCGTAAAGAGAGCAGTCTTTTAACAGGAATTGGAAAGTTTATTTTAATTGCAGGATTATTAAATTTTTTAGTTTGTTTAGCAGTTTATTTAATTGGAATAAATAAAGGATTTGCAATTGAACAGACTAGAACAATGGTTTTAACTACAGGAATTTTATTTGAGTTGTTTTTTATTTACACTTGTAGAAATCAGCTTCCACTTTTAAAGATAAATCCTTTTTCAAATAAATGGTTGAATTATTCAATTTTATTTGCTTTGTTTGCACAATTTATTTTGCTCTACACTCCTTTGGCTTCATTTTTTGGAGTTGTTCCATTAACATTAGGCAATATTCTGTTTATACTTCCTTTTGCATTATCTGGATTAATTATTTTTGAAATTGCAAAATATTTTAAAAGAAATCCCTTAAATTAGATTAATTAATCCCACAATTATTAGTCCGACTCCTGCACCAATTAAACATCCAGTCATTTTTCCCAAACAAGAAGAAAGAGCAGTTCTTTCTGTCTTTATGTTTTTTTCTCTTTGCTTTTCAGCTAAATGTCCTTCAAAAATTCCTCCAACTCCATCAGTAATAGTATTTCCAGCAACTCCTCCTAAAATAGCTCCAGGAATTCCAGCAATTAAACTTCCTAAAACAGCAGTAAATACTAAAATTCCATTATCAATCATTCCAAAGAGAATATCTGGATAAGTTGATTTTATTTTTATTTTGAAAATCTTTAAAAGAACAAATCCAAGAAATCCTAAAAATAAAAGAACAATTCCAATGATTAGATTGTTTTTATAGATAAAAGCTAGACTCACACTAAAGACTACAACAGATAATGAAATAAAACTTACAATTGCTTTAAATAATCCTCTTTTCATTATTTAGTATAAAAAATACACTTTAAGAATTTTTGCTTTCAATAATTTAATAAATCCTCTTAAATTAGATTTTATATGATATTAAAATATATAGTTTCTGGATTTCTTGTAAAATTAATTGCAGGATTTGATGACACTTTAACACGTATTCCAATAGTGGCAAGTCTCACAAATACAAAAAAAGGAAGATTTGCTTTTGCAATTGGAATATTTTTAGCTATTTGTTTGGCAGTTGTTATTTCTTTTCTCTTTGCTTCAGTTATAAAATCTCTGCCTTATTTTAGATATATTTCAGCAACATTGATTTTTCTTTTGGCAATCTCAATTTATTTTAATATTTTTATAGAAGAACCAAAAAAACAGATAGAGAAAAAAGTAAAGAAAATAAAAGAAATTTCAACAGAGAGAATTTTAAAATTAATAGCAATTGGTTTTTTAGCTGCTCTTGCAACTCTTATTGATGACACTATTGCTTATTCTTCTTTATTTTTAGGAAATCTAGTTGCAGTTCCTTATATTGTAATTGGATTGTTTTTAGGAGTATTTTTGCAAATTGCTGCAATAATTTATTTTTCTGAAAAAATAACTCGATTTAAATACAAAAAAGAAGTGACCACAGTTGGATTATTGGCTTTGTGTGTTTTAGTTTTATTTGGAATAATATAGAAACAATTAAAAAATAAATTTTTCTTATTTATTTAATTAAAAGGAGGAAAGAAATTAATGGCGCTTGAAAATTTAGCAACTAATCTTGATATTCCTAGTGTGATTGCAGGAAGTGCAATTGGAGTAATTTTAGCAGCAGGAATATTTTTAGCAGTTATTTTATCTTTAGCAGTGTACATTTATGTTGCTCTTGCTTGGATGAAAATAGCTAAAGAGATGAATCACAAGCATCCTTGGTTAGCCTGGATTCCCATAGCTAATGTAGCAATGATTTTTCAATTAGGAAAATTTCACTGGGCATGGATATTTCTGATGTTAGTTCCGGTTTTAGGATGGCTAGCAATTGGAGTTTTAGCAATAATTTCCACTTGGAGAATATTTGAGAAAAGAAAATATCCTGGATGGTTTAGTCTAGCTGGGATAATTCCTAAAATAGGAGGAATTCTTTATCTGATAGCCTTAGGATTTGTTGCTTGGAAGAAAAAGAAATAATTTGATTTTTTATTTTTTTATTTTAAGATATATTTAAAAATATAAATAGCTTTTATAGAATATGGATTTAATGCTTTGGATTTTAATTTTTATAGCTATTATTGTGGTTATATTAGGAATTCTTGCAATATTTTTTATTAAAAAAGGAGAAGGAAAACACAAAGTAGATTATTATTCTTTATTTTTTATGGGGCTTGTGTGGACCTTGATTGGAATATTAATAAATAATTTTATTTTAATTTCCTTAGGAATTCTTTTTTTAATTGTTGGATTAATTAACAAGGAAAAATGGAAGAAGAATAAACCAGACTGGAGCAAAATAACAAAATCTCAAAAAATAATTCTTTATATTGCATTTGCAATGTTGTTTTTGTTACTAGTTTCAGGAATTATTGTTTTCTGGCTAATTCAAGAAGGAATTTTATAATTTTTATCCAAACCACCGAGAACTATCTTTTTTATTTTTTAGTCCTATATTTTCTTCTAATTTTAGATAAGGAGAAAGATTCTTTAAAGTTTCAATTAATTTATTAGGCGAATCTAAATCATAAGCAATTAAAATAGTAGCCCTTATTTGATTTTGCATAGAATTTAATTCTTCTTCCTCTAGAAGTATTGTTGAACCTTGCTTATGATATATTTCTTGAGAAATTTTTCTTGGAGAAGGATTAAATTCCATATCATAAGTTTCTCCATTACATATAGGATTTCCAAAATAAAGATTTATTTTTCTTTTTATATCTTCTTCATACTTTTCTATAGGAATATATTCTTCCATTAGAATTTTTACTATATTTTTTTTATTCATTTTCTTTTGAATCTATTTTTTCTAGCTTTAGTTCAAGTGTTTTATTTATAGGAGAATCTTTTTGAGTTATCTCTAGATTTCCAGATTTATATTCTAGATAAACATTAGTCCAGCAACAATCTTTATTATCCTTTATAAAAACTTTGAGCCTATAACATTCTTTTGTCATAGGCTTTTGAGAATATTCTTCTTTAAAAAAATTATTGTGATAAAAACAAATAAATTTAAAATTATCTTCTGTTAAAGTTTCTTCTTTGTTGCATAGGTCTTTCTTCTCTTGGTTTGGCTTCATTAACTTTAAGCTCTCTTTCTTCAACTTTCTTTCCATTCATTTCAGCAATTGCTTTTTTAGCTGCTTCATCTTCTTTAAAGGTTACAAATCCAAATCCTTTTGAACGTCCAGAAAATTTGTCAGAGATTATAGTAGCCTCTTCTATTTCACCATATGATGAGAAAAGTCCTTTTAGAGTTTCACTGTCAATTTTAAATGGCAGATTTCCAACGTATATTTTCATGTTATTTTTATCCTCCTTACACTTATTAATCAGAATTAGTTCAAATCAATCAAAATCAACTTCGCACTATTCTAATATCTGAAAATAGATAATAAAAAGGGTATTTAAGCTTTTTTACTAGAAATAATTCACCCAGGAATAGAGCTTATAGAGATTATTATGTTTACTATTTCTTTTGAATTGAATCATTATTACACTTTCATCAATTTGTTTTCCTCTCGTTTTTCTAAAGGATATTTCTTGTCCAAGTTTACTAATTAAACTATTTCCTTTTGGAGCAATATTTAGTTCTTTTAAACCCTCAATTATTTCTTCTTTTGAATATAAAGCATTCAAACTAAAATATTCACATATTTTTTCGTAATTACTTTTTTCTTTATCCTCTTCTTTCATATTAATCCTTTTTTTATAGCATAAGCCTTTCCATTAATTGTTACAGAATAATTTGTTTTTGAATTTTCTGTTTTCTTGATTAGATATCCTCTTTTTAAAAGATATTTAATTCCTCTTTCAAATAAATTTGATTCTTGATTAAGAAAACCAATATCTTTTTTAGTAGTAATTCCAATTTTTAAAATATCCTCGCAATTTCTTTAACTAAAAGTGATTCTTTATTTTCCATAGCTTTTTTAAAAGTTTAAATTATTTAAGTATTATTGTAGTGAATTTGTATATAAATTTATTTTAAAGAGATTTAGAAAAGAATATTTCTTAGTATAGAAATCTATAAGTAGAGAAAATTTTATCTTTTTTTATGACATTAAATCTTTTAAAATACACGCGAGAAGGAAAAGATTTATTTTATACTTTGGATTTAAAAGAAACAGAAGAATATGCTGATAATTTGGGTTTAGGAGTAACTCTTATGCAGCTTGAGGAATTTTTTTTAGATTATCTAGAACCAAGAAAAAAAGAATTAATTAAATTGTATTCTGAAAAAAATAATCTAGAAAGAATAGCTTTCTTATCAGCTAAAGGGCTTTCTAAAGATAACAATTGGCATTTTGCAAATCAAGGAGAAATAATTCCTATTCAAAAATGGATAAATGAAAATGATGGAAAGTACAAATTATTGATTTTAAATGTGGATAATTTAAATCAGGACGAAATCTGTTCTAGAAAATCAATTGTTATGGCCCCCTATAGTAAAGTTTCATTAAATATTTTAGAAACAGGATTTCCTAATACAGAGTTATTTGTTCCTAAAACAGGATATTTAGATGTTTATTCCATTGATTCTGAATTAGAAAAATTAAGAAAATAAACTTTCTTTTCTTTAGAATAATGTTTTTAAATACCAAAATTCTTTATAGATTATGAAGAAGAGCAAAGAAAAGAAAAAAAGAGGAAAGCTCATAGATTGGAAACAAACCGCACATAGAGAAAAGCTCTCTATTGTAGTTCTTTCTTTAGTAATAGTATTTTTAACTCTCTATATTGGATATGACATTTATGATTCTTTTGAGACTAAAGACGAAACAGGATATTTGAATAGCGCAGTTGTATCTTTAACAAATCAAAAGTCTAGTTTATTGTCTGAAATAGAGCTACTTAATGAACTTCAAGAAGATTATGATGCTCTACAAGAAGATTATGATGCTCTAGAAACAGATTTAACTGCTTGTGAAGAGGATTTAGATGATTGTGAGGCTTCTTGTCCTTAATAATTATAACTTCCTTCATCAAATCCAGTTGTTATGACAGAACCATCAGAAGCATATAATTTTCCACTTTGAATAGTTGTGCAAGTTGTTTTTTCCCAACCTTTTTCAACACCATTTTCAATGATTGTAGGTTTAGCAGAAAAAACAAATCCAACAGAAACCAGAAGCAGAACTCCAAGAATTAAACTTAAATATATTTTTTTCATTTATATACCTCCTATAATTTAATTGGCAATACTGGGATGAATTGCCTTTTAAGAATTATTGTGATGAAGTTTATTTCTTTTTTTAGTAATATTCAATAAACTTTTCTTAGGTTTTCTTCCTCTTCTTTCTCTTGAAAAAGCAGAAACTAGTTTATCATCAACTTTGATTGTTTTATATTTTGAAGAACTTTTTGTTCTTACTGCACTTTTTCTTAAAATATCTTCAATTTGTTCTTTTAAAGAGAGCAAATTCTTTTTTGCTCTTTTAGCTATAATTTTCTTTACATCTTCATCAATATTTATTGTTATTGAAGGCATTTTTATTCTTTGATTATTATACTTAAAATCAACGCCACAATAAACGCAACAAGTGCAGCTCCAAAAGTCGCATAAAGAAGCCCATATTCAAAGAGTCCGCCTACAAAAGGTCCTAAAGCTCCGCCTATTGTTCCTGAGATTACTCCAATCAGTAAAGGTTTTTTACTTCTCATTTTTCCTCTGATTTTCTATTTTTTATTAAATTTAGCTTGCCCAATATAACCAATTGTAAATAATAGGGCTGCTAACAAATAAATTAGAGTTCCAATATCATCATTTTGAAGAAGATATCTAACTCCTCCTATTAAACATAGAATTGCACCTATCAAAAACCAGCCACTCCATGAACAAGCTTCTTTTAGATTACATTTCTTTTTTGCCATTATTTTTTGATTTGATAAAATTTCTAATCATTCCAAGAATAATTAAGACAATTCCTAATATAAAGATTAGTAGACCTAATACCCAATTAATTCCTAGGATTAATGCAGCAATAGCTATGACCAGTAAAAGAATTCCTATTGTTAATTGTATTTTACCTATTGTTTCTTTTTTCATTTTATGTTACTATAAAGAACAATACAAGTCCAATTAAACAGAATCCTAATAAAATCCACATTAATGCTATTCTGATTTTTGGATGTTCTTGTAGATATTTTTTTCCAGCATAACTAATAAGTAGAATACCAATAAGCCACAATATAAAACTATAAAAGATTTCTTCCATACCTTTCCAAAGCAAACCTGCTATTGCAACTGATATTGCTATTATTCCTAATCCAAATACCTCTACTCTTAATTTCTTGAATAATTCTTTATCAGTTAATTTTCTAAATTTCATTTTTTCTTAGATAAGGCAATTGTTTTCTTATTTAATATCTCCAACTCTTTTTCTAAATCCAAAGGCAAATCTCTAATTACTTTATTTAATATGGGTTCCATGTACTTGTGTAGTTCATAACTGTTATTAAATTTTTTCTTTCCAAAAGAATTATTATGTAATAATTCATGAGCTAAAATAACTAGCATCATTTTGGGATTCTCAAAATATCTTAAAGTTAAAGGGTCTGAAAAACTTATAACATTTTTTACAATATAAATGGGAATAAATTTTCTTTTCCAAGTTTTATTATGGTGTTTTTCTATTAGTTGCAATATTTTTTTAATATACTTTTTATATAGTTTTTCAAATTCTTCAGAATCTTTCATTAATTTACGATAATCTTTTATAGAAAAGTTTTTATTAAATTTCTTATTATAGATTAGGCTTCCTCTTAACTCGGTTTTAGGAATCATTTTTTCTTTACATACACCTTTTCTACTTTAAATGATTTGTATAAACCTTCTAAAATATCTGTTCCTGCATAACCCGCAAGAAGAGATAATCGAGGGTCAAAATCAAATATAATTCCTACAAAAATACCAATAATTACTGCAATAACAACTGTAATTGTATAATATGTCCAAATAATTCTTCTTCGCAGAGATAATGCTTTTAACAAACCAACAACACCACGAGTTAATCCTCCAATACCTCCAAGAAGTCCTGCTAGCACCACCCCGTCCATGATTTATATAAGAAAATAAGTTATTTAAAGGTTATTCTTCTTTAGTTAATTATTTATTTTTTGTTTTATCCAATACTGCTTTTGTTCTTGCTCTATCAACTATGCTGCTTTTCTTTTGAGCTTCTTTTTGTTCAGTAGAAAGAGGTTTTTTGCCTGAACCTTTACGTCTTTCCATTGCTCTTTGTTTATTTCTTTTCAATCTTTTTCTTGCCATGAAAAGCTTAATGAATTTGTGTATATATAGCTTCCCAATTAAAATTATTATATCTTATTAGATTAGTTAATCAATAATTATTTATATATCTTTATTTGATGAGATGTTTATGAAAAGAGGAACAATTATTATAATTCTGGTTCTTGCTATTTTAATAACAACTGCAGTTATTTTATTAGTTCTTTTCAAAGATAAAAATTCAATAGATATTGAACTTCCTCCTTGTAATGAAGATTTAGTTAATTTGGAAGTGATGTTCACAGATTAGACTCTGATGGAGACGGAATTGCTTGTGAGAGTTTGGGTTGAAAATAGATAATCTTAAATAGGGGCATATTCTTGAAATTTTAAGGTGTTAGGACCTCAGAACCTAATTCTGAGAAGGTTAAGATGGATAATACAGATTTTGAAAAAAAATCATTCATCTATGAGGAATTAAAAGCTCCAGTAACTGCACAACTAGAAACAACTTATAAATGTACAAACAGATGTAATTATTGCTATAATTCTTGGAGAGGCAGAAAAAACCTGCCCAAAACAAGTCTTTCAAAAGAAGATTCTTTTATTATTTCTAAAAAATTAGTTGAAGCAGAAGTTTTTGAAGTAGTTTTAACAGGAGGAGAACCTCTGTTAAGAAGAGATATTGTATATCCTTGTGCAAACTATCTAAGTTCTAATAATGTTGACATTGGATTAAATAGCAATCTAGTTCTCTTAAAAGAAGAAGATATACAAAGAATTAGAGATGCAGGAATTTCTAGAGTTTTTGCCTCTCTTCCCAGCTCAGACGAAAATCTATATAATTATATAACAGAAACTAAAGCATTCAAGAGAGTTATTAAAAGTATAGAAGAAATTGTAAAAAATAAACTGCCTCTTGGAATAAATATGGTAGTAACCAAAACAAACAAAAATCAAGTTTATGATGTTGGAAAATTTTTATATGAACAAGGAGTTAAATATTTTAGTGCAACTCCAGCTAGTCCATGTACCTTTATGCCTAGAAAACTTGAATTAAATAAAGAAGAAGTTATTCACACTCTTGATGATTTATTAAGAATACAGGAAGATTTTAATTTAATTGTTGATGTTGTCGAACCTATTCCAAAGTGTATAACAAATAATTCAGAAAAGTATGAGCAATTTTTTAAAAGAGATTGTGCTGCAGGAAAACTTACTATTGCAATATCTCCTAGTGGAATAGTTAGGCCTTGCACACATGTTACGAAAGAGTATGGAAATTTAATAACAGAGGATTTATCTGTTATTTGGAAGAGAATGGAACCTTGGAGAAAAGGAAATTATATTCCAGAAGATTGTTACGAATGTGCAGAAAATGATGTGTGCTCTTTTGGATGTAGAGAAGCCGCAAAAATAGAAACAGGTACTTATTCAGGAATGGAGCCTTGGGCCACAGGACCTTTAGAAAAAAAGCAGAGAAAGATTAACATTCAAGAACTTTCTGAAAAAGAAAGATTAAGAATTATTCCTAATTTAAGATTTAGAAAAGAAAAAAGAGGATATTTTGTGTTCTCTCCAAGAGATCATTCTGCAGTTTATATTAATAAGGAATTCTTTAAAATATTGTCTTTTTTAAATCAAAAAGAAGGATTTGTAATAAATGATTTGAAAAAAAAGTATGAAAATAGTAATGGATTATTTAACATAATAAAATATTTAAACTCTAGAGGGCTTGTAGAATCATGGTAGAAAAACTCGAGAACACAACTTTGAACATGAAACCTGAAGATATAGGAAGGGCTAAAACAATTGCTATAAGAGGGGCTCAAGAATATGTTGTAGCAGAAAATTATGAAAACTTAGGAAATTCAGGACCCAGAATTTATTCTTGCGACGCGGATTGTGATAGTTGCCATTGCGCAACTTATTAAAAGATGTCATTAATAGTGCATAGTTCAGAGAAAGCTTTTGAAAAACTAATTCTGGAGAAATTTAATTTATTATTGAATGTTTTTGATTTTAATCCAAACAAAATTTATCCCTATAAGATAGAGGTTAATATTGTGGATTCATTGAAAGATTTTCTTGATATTTTTAAAGAAGGAAAAAATAGTAATCCTCCTGATTATGTTGTAGGATTTGCAGCAAATAACGGAAGAATTTTTATTTTAAATAAAAAATTGTTTAATGAAAGAGGACATGCAGAAAGTGAATTTGAGAATGTAATTGTTCATGAATTGTGCCATATCTTTTTAAGAAGAATTCTGGATCCAAAACATACTCTTATTTGGATTGAGGAAGGAATTTGCCAATATTTAGCATTTAAAGATTATAATTTTAGTTTTTCAAAACAAATTGATTTTAGAAAATTAGAAACTAAAGAAGATTGGAGAGAAAATCACGCATATAGGCAATCTGCAGCATTTTTCAAATTTTTATCAGAAAAATACGGTTTTGAGAAAATAATAGAATTTATAAAATTAATAAAGAAAAAATCAGAATACGAAGCTTTTAATGAAATTTTTGATAACTTTGAAGAGGTGCAAGAAATGTTTTTTAAATCTCTAAAGTTGAAGAATGAAAATAAAACATCATCCAGGCACTCCTTGCAATCTAAATCTTAAAAAAAATTCAGAAAAAATACCCATAATTGATGGTAGATGGGGGTTCCATTTGCCCCAAAAACTAGAAATAGAATTAACAAGAAATTGTAATCTAAATTGTATTCATTGTTGGAACAATTCTTCTAAAAAACAAACAGAAATCC
>JAFCDI010000011.1 GCA_017609755.1 Candidatus Pacearchaeota archaeon | reverse complement strand
CAAGTTCCTAAACAACAATAATAAGTATCTGAAGCTTCAACTGTTGATTCACTACACTGAGTTCCAGAAGAACATTTTCGTCCTCCTAATTCTAAACAAGTTTTATCTTCTCCTCCATTAGAAGGAGGATTATAAGGTGGTGTGTAAGGAGCAACATATCTTGACCAAACAGAATGCAAAATAAAAGCAGTATCTATAATACTTCCAGAATTCCAACAGCCATTATTTCCTTGTTGTTCAATTAACCAATCTTGAGCATCTGCTTTTTCTCTAAAATTCTCATCTCTAAAAGGATAAAGAGCTAAAGCAGTATCTTTATATCTATCTCCTGAAACTGACCAATAACCTACTAAAGATTGTTTTGATAAAATATTATAACGAAAATCTTCATATCCTGTTAAAATATAGAGAAAAACATCAGGAAAATATACTTCATTTTCTGGTGCTTCTGTAATTAAATAAGGTAAATAAGGAGAAATGTCTTCTCCAAGAGAACTTAGAGCTAGAGTTGCCCATAAACTTCCTACATAATTACAACTTCCACTCTGTTCAAAACAAAAAGAATTTACTTCTTCATAAGTTCTTCCTCCTGCAGCTGCATAAGAAGTTTTTTCTGAAACATGAATTTTAGAAGAATCGCTGCTTCTAAATAATAAATTTGTTAAAAAAGCTTCTTCACAAGAAATAATAAATTCTTCTCCATAACAATTTGGAGAAATTTCAAACCAGTATTCTGAAGCAGATAAATACAAACAAGTTCCAGCTGATGAAGAAATTTTATCATCTTCTCCAATATTAAAAGAGTATTCTTCACCCTTATAAGCTATACGACAATTAGATTCTCTTTCAGGTTCAATTTGTAAATACCAAGTTAATTCTGAAGGAACTCCTATTTGTTCGAATAACCATTCTCTAGGAGGATTTGTTTTTAGAGCTAAAAGAGCTTGTGAAGTTATTCTAAGATTGCAATTTGAACTAGGCCAACACTCATTATCTCTTGAATTTGAAATTAATTGACTTCCACATCTTCCAACTGAAAGATAAGAAAATATTTGTTCTTCAACTGAAAGTTCTGCACATGTTGCATCATCTATTTGTTCATTTAAGCAATCATAAGCTTTATCTACATCTTCTTGAGCTGCAAAAGAAAAAGGTATAATAGAAATTACAAGTAGTACAACTATAATAAAGAATTCACTCTTTTTCATGTTATTTCGAGTGAAATATTGTTTTTAAAATTTGTTATGTTTTTTATTTTTCTTAAATTTCGAATTCTTTTTTGAAGAAATAAATGTTTTTCTAATTATGTAATTTACTGGATTTTTAATTAGTTTGCAAAAATTATCTGGCTGACAAACTCCTATTCCTAAATAATACTCTTTACAATTAGGAGGCATTAAAGGTTTTCCTCTATATGCTGTTTTTATTTGAGCTTTTATTATTCCTAGTTTTAAAGGAGGCTTATTTTTTTCATTCCAATCATAAATTCTTTTTTCTACTTCGTCTCTATCAATTCCAAGAGAACGAAAAAGACTTATTAAAACAAATAAAGAACGTTGTCTTCCATCTGAAAGTCCTTCAGAAATTTTTTTAATGCAAGGAGGAAAATTTTTTTCAGATAAATTGGAGATTTTTATTTGTTTAAAATCTTCTTTATTTTTCTCTTCTCTTTTTGGTTCATTATGCTGATGCCAGTCTAATGCAGAAATTAAAAGCTCTTTTGCTTCTCCTTCTTCTACGTCTGGAATAAAATTTCTTATTTTTACTGTCATTGGATTTGCGTTCTTCATATCAAAATTTTCTATATCCTCTAAATCCAAAACCACACTTGCTAAGGCTGTTTTTTCATGTAAAGAGTAAGGAGTTCTAAACAAATGTCTTGGAGAAACTAGAACTAAATCAGGTATTACTTCTTTTGGAGCTTGAAAATCTTTGATGTATTTATTTGGACGAGTTAATTCACTTATTTTTTCTATTAATTTTTCTTTTATTTTTTCTGTAATATATCTAGTAATTATTCTTGGCCAATCTGGAAATTTATCTTTTGTGAGAATTCCATTAACCTCTTTTGGAAAAGCTCTCCAAGGAACAATTATATGAAAACCCTTGCTTCCTGAAAATTTTATTCCAATATTTTTTATTCCATGAAATTTTAATATTTTTATAATTAAAATTGTCATTATTTTGCTATAATCCAAATATTTACTATCAATATCAATAAGCAAATCCCAGCCCTCTCTTAATTCATTAGATTGCTTTTCATTCATTCCAGTTTCTATTTTCATAGGATTTTTCCAAATTTCTTCTGAACAATGAAAAGAAGTTGCTCCTTTTTTTACTAATTCAAAAACATCTCCAGAATATTCAAAAGCATCTGGTCTTTTTCCAAATCCCTCAAAATATCTTGGAATTGATTCTCTATTTTTGCAAAACTCAAAAATATTTCTCTGAATTTCTGGATTAGAATAATAAAGATTAGTTATTTTTCTTATTCTCTGTTCTCTAATAGTTTTTTCTGTCATTTTAGTTTTTTATTATTTTAATTAAAATTTTTCTTGTTTTTGGACCATCAAATTCAGCAAGAGCAATTCCTTGCCAAGTTCCTAAAATCAAATTTCCTCCATCTATTATTAGAGTCTCACTTGGACTCAGCATTGATGCTTTAATATGTGAATGAGCATTGTCATCTATTTTATTGTGTTCGTAATTTCCATTAGAAGGAGCTATTTTCTCAAGATTAGTTAGAATGTCCTTGCATACCGAGGCATCATAATTCTCATTTATTAAAATTCCTGCTGTTGCATGGGGAACATAAACTAAACAAAGTCCATTTTCAACTCCAGAATTTTCAACAATTTCCTGAATTTTCTTTGTTAAGTCTATTATTTCTTGTTTTTGAAAAGTGGAAATTTTGAGCTCTTTTAACATGTTCTAGAAAATGCAAAAATCTTTATATAATTACCTCATCTGAAATATAACAATCCTTAAAAAACAATAGATTTTTATATAATAATGTTAGTTAAATTAGAAAATCCAATACTTCTTGCAAAAGCAGTTGAACTTATTTCTGAATTAGTAACTGAAGTTCGAATAAAAGTAAATGAATATGGAATGGGCATTACTGCAATGGACCCTGCAAATGTTGCAATGATTGGATTTAATCTTCCAAGAATGAATTTTTCTCAACTTGAAGCAGAAGAAGAGAGTTTAGGTGTTAATTTAGATGATTTAAAAAGAATTTTAAAAAGATGTGGAACTGGAAGCTCCCTTATTTTAGAAAGAAAAGAAAATAAATTAGAAATTCAAATTCAGGATAGAATAAGAAGAAATTTTACATTAAATTTGTTAGATATTGAAGGAGAAGAACTTGATTTTAATGCAAAAACAGAAAGAATGGAATTTATTGCAAAAGTTGAAATAGAATCAGTTGATTTAGTTGCTTCTATTGAAGATTGTGCAGTTGTTTCTGATGCTTGTTCTTTTGTAATTAATAATGAAAAATTTATAATTGAAGCAAGAGGATTAAATTCTGCTAAATCAGAATTTTCTGGAGACGAAGCAAAAATAGAAGGAGAAAATGCAAGAGCAAAATATAGTTTAGAATATTTACAGAAATTTATTAAAGGTGCAAAACTAGTTGAAAAAACAAAAATAGCTTTTGCAGAAGACCATCCTTTAAAAATGCAATTTAAAACAGATTATTTAGACCTTTCATTTGTTCTTGCTCCTCGTGTAGAAACTGAAAATTAATTTCTAAAAATTCTAAATTCCTAATTTTAAAAATTATATTTATCTGAAAAATAAAAATTTTTGTAAAAATTAGATAATATTAAAGACTAATAAAATTTTAAAGGACAAGCTTCCTATATTTTTAATGAATAAAAGAGGACAAATAACTATTTTCATAATTCTTGCAATTCTTATTATTGCAGGAGTATCTATTTACTTTGTTTTGAGAGAAGGAAAATCCTCTTCTGATATTCCTTCTGAAATAGAACCTATTTATGTTCAAATACTCTCTTGTTTAGAAGAGACAAGTAAAAACGGAATAGAGCATAATAGTTTACATGGAGGATACTATGAAATTCCAGAAGCAATTTCTATTGAATATTTTTCAGATAATATTCCTTATTATTACTGGAATTTAGAAAAACATCTTCCATCTTTAGAAAGAATCGAAATAGAATTAGGAAATTATGTTTATGATTATTTAAAAAATTGCATTGACTTTGAAGAATTTGAAGAAAAAGGATATAAAATAAGTGAAAGACAACTAGTAGTTTTTCCAGAAATAAAAGAAAAAGAAGTTAATATTTATTTAAAATATCCTTTAACAATTAAAAAAGGAATTTCTATAAAAAGATTAGAAAAATTTGAGATTTCTCTAGAATCAGAAATTAAAAAATTCTTATCAATTTCTGAAGAAATAGTTAAATCCTATTCAGAAAATCCGGGAGTTATTTGTTTTAGTTGTTTGGATGAGATAGCAGAAAAAAATGGTGTTCAAATAGATGCTGCTCCTTTTTCAAGTTCAAATGAAGATTCTATTTTATTTTTAATAACCTCTTATGAAACTAAATTAAATTGGAAATTTGCAGTTAAAATATGAAATATAAAATTCTATTTTTAATTTTTGTAATTATTTCCTTAATAGGATTTTCATTTACTTTAGAAGAAGGAGAAGAAACAGAAATTATTAATGAAAATTTTGAAAATATTGGAACTCTAATAGGTGAAAATTTAGAAATTTTTGTTAAAGGAGGAATAAAAATTAGTAAAGAAGGAGATATAAGTACTCTTGAATTTAATAGAGAAGATTCTAGCTTAAATTTAGATGGAGTTATATATGAAAACATTGCTACTGGAGAAAATACAGATGCTTATATTCAATTAAATGAATTTGGAGAAATTATTTCTGCTGATTTAACTGCAAGTGACAATACTCTCTTTGAATTTGGAGAGAAAAAATTTGAGCTTTCAAAAGGACAAAGAATACAATATAATTCAGGAGAGACTAATTTAATTGGAAAAAGCGGAGAATTTTTTTCTTATTGTGAAGAAGATGCAGATTTATTTAAGAATATAGAATTTATAGGAGAGTCAATCAACATTAAAAAAAATGAGGAAGGAAATTCAATATTCACAGGAGAATTTAATCTTGGAGAAAATAAAATTTTGGGAAGTTCTATTATTGATAAAGAAGGAAAGATTTTACAAATAAATGAAGGAACAAATGCTTTTATTGGCAACATAAATCATCAAGCTTCTAGAACTTTGAATTTTTATTATGATGAAAACTTTAATATTGAAAATCATAAGGAAGAAAATTATTTTAATTATGGAGATAATAAAATCTCTCTTGGAGGAAGTGGATTCACAAGTGATTTAGGAGAAGAGAACAAGGCTTTTGGAAATATGGAAACAGAAAAATTAATTGGTTCTACAGCCAAAACAAGAAATCTAAAAATAACTATGAATGGAGGACATTTAGAAATAGAAAAAGATTTCAGTAATTCAGATTTAGGATTTAATATTAAACAACAAGGAGATTTTATAATTGAAAATGGAAGAGCAGTTATTTATTCTCAGAATAATTTATATCTCAAAGAAAAAGGCTTATTTGTAAAATCCTATTCAGATAAAGAAGGAGTTTTAGATTGCTATGATTTAAATTTTGATGATGGAGAATATTTTTTAAAAGACAAAATTTTTGTTGATAGAGAAAAAGATGTTACTGTTAATTTAAATACTCTCTGGGAAAAAGACATTCTAAAAGCTTCTAAACTTAGTAAAGAAGATCCTCTTGTGCAAGAAATTGAAGAAAAAACTAAACAAAAGACAGGAATTAGACCAAGATATTTACTAGGATATATGAATGAAGAAAATGAAGAAGAAATGTTAAAATGGACTTATGAAGCAACAGAAAGAGCAAATCAAAATATTTATGGTGTGAAAATATCTCCTGAGGAATTGTGGACAATGTATATGATGGAAGGAGGTTCAAATTGGAGAAGTGGCTATCCTTATTATGATTATAATGAATTTGGTGCGAATGCAGATATATTGGGTTCAAACATTGGTTTAGATTTTATTAAAGAACATCAAACAGAATTAGAAAATGGAAATTTTTTACCTAGAGGTTTTTTAGATCAATTTTCAAAAGACGATTATTGGACTGAAACAGAGTATTATCAGCAATTTAATACAGTCATATTTGACAATCCAAAGCAATCCTTTATTGCTTTTGCAGCAGAAATCGCAAGAAGAAAACATAGTTTTCAAGAAGATTTTATTTCTGCTTTTGGAGAAGAAGAGTTTAAAAAATTATCTGATGAAGAAGCATATTATTGGCTTAGAAGATATTTTAATACTGGAGAAGCTGCTGGAAAAGCACATTTGTTAGGAACAGAATACCATAGTTATAATTACAATGGAGAACCTATAATTGTTCAGGGAGCTGGAAGAGAAAACACTTATGTTCCATGGGATATTAATAGAGCAGAGCCAACAAGTTCAAGAGAAAGCGCGCATTATAATTCAATGGTTGCAACATCAACTTATATTTTTATGAAAGCTCTTGGTTTTTTCTCTTTTCCTTAATATCTAGGAAAAACTCCAATAGCCCCTGGAATCGGAATTTTTCTATTGAAAATCGTTGCATCTTTTTGGGAGCCATATGTTTCAAATTCTCCATAAGTTATATATTCTAGAGTAGGAGACTTAACAATCATATTTGCCTCATAGCCTCCATCCATATTCATTGCAGTATGAACATTAAATCCTTTATCTTCTCTATTATTTGAATTCCTTAAAAATTTCCCAAAATTATAAAGCGTGAAATATCCTCCCTCTGTTGTCATAAATAATATTTCGTTATTTTTTGTTTTAGAAACAACTGTTCTATTTGCTTGCCAATTAGAAGGTTTAACTCTTATGTTTTCTTCTCTATCTAAAAGTATTGGCCAGTGTTGAACTCCATTTTTATAGGGAGTTTTTTTATAATCAAATCTATCAAATTTAAAATCAAGTAAATCTGCCTTGGGAACTCCTTCTATTTCTGGTTCTGAAACCAACATTCCTCTAACTGATTTATTTATCTTAGGGCCCTTTTGTTTTCCATCACACATAACTAATGCACAAGGAGAATAATAGGGGTCTGCCATATATTGATTTGAATTTATCATTGCTAAAGCATCTGTCTTTTGCTGCCAATTTTCTATTGTTCTTGCTTCTATTCCAGAATTCGAATAGCCATTAAAAACTCTAATCTTATTATCCTCTGGATTTATTCTTAAACTTGTAATTACATCTATTAATTCTCTTTCTCTATAAATTTCTGTTCTAGAAAAATCCAATCCTTCTGAAATATTTTTCCACTGAATTTCATTATGAAAAATATTTGTATATTCTAAAGAAGGAAGTTTTGAAAACTCTTTTGCAACTATCTTTATTGGGTTTTTTTGAGAAAAGAGATAATTCGGAAGAATTAAACTTAAACTTCCTGCGCCCATTATCTTCATAAAATTTCTTCTATTTAGAGATTTCTCCATAAAATTCCATCTTGAAGAGTCTATTTAAAGATTTATATTTAATTTTATATAGCTAAAATTAGGCTTTTTCTGTCTATAAAATATATGCTTATTTTTTTCATATTTTACTTATATCTTCTATATTTCTTATTATTAGTGAAATATTTATAAACAAAAATATCGTATAGAAATTATGGAAAAAAGAGGGCAAGTTACTATTTTTATTATACTAGCTATACTTATTATTGCCATAGGAGTTCTTTTATATTTATTCTATCCTAGAATTTCTTCTATATTTGGCAAAGAATCTAATAATCCAAGTGCTTTTTTACAGAATTGTTTAGAAGATAAAATAGAAGACACAATTGTTAATGTCTCTCTTTCAGGAGGAAGTGTAAATCCTGAACATTATTATCTATATCAAGACAATCCAATAGAATATCTCTGTTATACAAACGAGTATTATAGAACATGTGTAGTTCAACAACCAATGTTAAAGACTCACATTGAATCTGAAATAAAAAATGAAATAAGTGAAACAGTCAATGAATGTTTTATTGAATTAAGAGATAATTTTGAGAATAATGGATATGACGTAGTTTTAAGAGAAGGAAATATCACTTTTGAAATTCTTCCAGAATTTGTAATGGTAACTTTAACACATGAACTAACTCTTACTAAAGGAGATTCTGAAAAATATGAAACATTTAGAATTTTAGTAGATAGTGAATTATATGAATTAATTGGAATTGCTAGAAGTATTCTTGATTGGGAAGCATCATATGGAGATGTTGAAACAACTACATATATGGATTATTATCATAATTTAAAAGTTGAAAAATTAAATCAAATGGATGGCTCTACAATTTACATTCTGACAAATAGGAATACAGAAGAAGTTTTTCAGTTTGCCTCTCGAAGTGTTGCATGGCCTCCAGGATATGGAATAAGTTAAATGAATAAAAAAATACTAATGCTGTTTTTTATTGTACTTTTTTTAGGCTTTGCTATAAATTCTGTAAATGCAGCAACTTCTTTTTGTTGTGAAAAAACAATAAATGGAGCATGGTGTCAAAATGCTCCTGAAAGCGAGTGTGCAGAGAATTTTAGAAAAGTTCAAACTTCTTGTGAAGCAACTGCTTATTGCAAATTGGGAACTTGTGTAGATGTTAAAGAAGGACTTTGTCAGGAAAATACTCCTCAAAGAGTTTGTGAAGATAATGGAGGAGCATGGTATAATGAAGATAAAGAACAATTAAGTCAGTGTCGATTAGGTTGTTGTATTTTGGGAAATCAAGGAGCTTTTGTAACTCAAAATAGATGTAAAACTTTAGCTTCTATTTATAGAATTGAAAGTATTTTTAGAAATGATATTAAAAATCAACTTGAATGTGTGATGAGCGTTACATCAGATGTTAAAGGAGCGTGTGTTATTGAAAAAGAAGGATTAAGAGATTGTAAAATGCTAACTCAAGCAGAGTGTAGAGATTTACAAACTGGAAATTCTCAAAATAGCGGAAATTTAATTGGAGATCTTTTTAATGGAGATGAAGATGAATTAGAAATTAAGATTAGTTTTCATGAAGGATATTTATGTTCTGCAGATAATTTAGCAACAAATTGTGGGCCAAGAGGAGGAACAATTTGTCATGAAGAAAAAGTTTATTTTACTGATACTTGTGGAAATATTGCAAATATTTATGATTACTCTAGAAGAAATAATGCAGAATATTGGACATATATTGTGAATGCTGAAAATAGTTGTGGATATGGGCAATCAAATGCAGAATCAAGAGAGTGTGGAAATTGCAATTATTATGCTGGAAGCATATGTAAAGCTTATAGAGAAAGTGGAAGTCCTGCTCCTCTTTATGGAGAACATATTTGTGCTGATTTAAGTTGTGAATATAAGGGAGAAAGATATGAACATGGAGAAGTTTGGTGTGATACAAATACTCGAGAAGGTTTAGATTTTGCACTTCCTGGAAGCGAATCTTTTAAAATAATCTGTTATAATGGAGAAATCACTGTTGAACCATGTGATCCTTGGAGAGCAACTATTTGTACTGCAACTGAAATAGAAGGATTTTCATATGCTACTTGTAGAGCTAATTTATGGCAAGATTGTACTTCTCAAAAAAATGAGCAGGATTGCTTAAATGATGAAAAAAGAGATTGTATTTGGATAGAAGGATATAGTGTATTAAAAGATGATGAAGGAAAAGAATTAAAATTAAAAAATTTAGAAGAAGAGGAGATTAGAGCTAGTTGTGTTCCAAAATATTCTCCTGGATTTGATTTTTGGAATTCTCAATCAGAATCATCTTCAATTTGTGATATTGGGGAATATTATTGTGTTGTTAAATACAAGTATAATATTTTCCGAGATAAAGAGACTATTGAAGAAAAAAGAGAATTACAAAGAAAGTTTTGTGTTGAAAATTGTAAATGTATTCCAGGATATGAAGTGGGAGATGCTAAAAACTGTGAAAAAGGATGTGAAAGTAATGCTAAATTTATAGAGAGTGTTCAAGGAATCTGTGGTAGTATGGGTGATTGTGGAATTAGTGTTAATTATCTTGGAAATGAAGGATATTATGAAAAATATGAAATTGATTTTACTGAAATAGAATGATTAAAAAAAGAAAATTTAAAGCAGAGGCAATTTTTCAAATATTTATTTTAATTATTGGAATCTTTGCAATTTCTTAT
>JAFCDI010000002.1 GCA_017609755.1 Candidatus Pacearchaeota archaeon | reverse complement strand
TCAAATATTAATCCTGGAGAAGAGGAGATTCCAAATAATGGAATAGATGATAATTGTGATGGAGAAGATTCTACAACAACTAATGGAGATAGTTTGCCTGCAACTTGTTCTGCTTGTGTTTCAGGAGGATATAGCTGGTGTTTAACTACAAATAAATGTTTGAGTCCAGGAGAAACTTGCAGTAATAAAGCAAATAATTATTGGGAATGTCCAGGATGCTTAGAAGAAGCATATGATCTTAATAAATTAGGAATTGCTTCTTTAGAAGCAGGAAAATATGTAAAAGAAATTAAATCTGGATGTGCATTTAATTTTGAGTTTGGAGTTTTAAATACTCTTCCAGCGGGTTATGTTTTTAATATTGAGAATAGAAGAATTATTAAAATTTTAAATATTTCTTCAGATCATCCAGAGACTCCTGCAAATTTAACTTTACATTTAAATGAGAGTGAATTTAATTGGCCTTTAAGTGAGATTGTTATTTATGTTGAAGAGAGTAAAGAGGATTGGACAGCTATTTCAGATAAAAGATTAGAAAATATAACTGATACAGAATCTATGTACGAATATATTTTCACAACAAATCATTTTTCTTTATTTTTAATAACAGAACCAGATTATTGTGGAAATGGTATTTTTGAAAGTGCATATTATGAAGAGTGTGATGGTTCAGAACATTGTACTTTGAATTGTGAATGTGAAATTGGATATGTTTCTGATGGAAATGGTTCTTGTGTAGAAGATATTGCACAAAAGAGTTGCACAAGCATTGGAGAAGAAATGTGTTTGGGATATAAATTATATAAATGTGGAGAGGATTTTAAATGGAGTGAATTAGGAGTTGTAATTGGAAATTGTAGTGTTGAATGTGCACCTATTGGAAATAGAAGTTGTCAAGACGAAATACCTTTAATTTGTGGTTCTGATTATAAATGGTCTTCTCAAGAAAAAGTTAGTGGACTTTGTGGATATGTTACATCTAGTGTTGGAAATGAAGATGATCCTGCTTTTTCAGATTGTGGAGATGGTTATTGCGGATATTATGAAAATATAGATAATTGTCCTGAAGATTGTACTCCAACTTCAGAATCTGGCTCTAAATGGATTTTATATTTAGTAATTGGAATTATTATTTTAATGATTGCAATAGTTGCAGTTATTTTCTTTAAAATTTATAATAAAGAGAGGAAAAAATTTAGAGGGCCTCCAAATAGAAACATTCCTCCAGAACATAGGCCCGGACCAAAAA
Source organism: Candidatus Pacearchaeota archaeon (assembly GCA_017609755.1). Taxonomy (GTDB): domain Archaea; phylum Nanobdellota; class Nanobdellia; order Pacearchaeales; family GW2011-AR1; genus JAFCEV01. The sequence continues at coordinate 48,813 of JAFCDI010000002.1, read as the reverse complement.
GACCTCCTGGAAGACCTCCTGTTATTCATCATGGACAAATAGGAAGACCTCCAAAACATGCTCCTGGACCAGGAAGGCCGTCTGGACCTCCTCCTAAAAAAACTCCTCTTATTACAAGATATCCTATTAGAAGATATCCTCCTATAAGATAAATTTTTAAATTAATTTCTTTATGTTTTTTTATGTATTTAGTAAAAGTTCCTGGAATAAATGGATTAGATAAAACAAAAGGCTGTGAAAAAGCACCAAACAAAGTTGTAGAAGCACTTAAAACAATATATTGTAATGAATTTGGAAAACTTATAGATTTACAACTTTTAGATTTAGAAGAGATTCATTTAGATAATTCTGATGTTGAATTAAGTAATAATTTAATTTATAAAAATGGATTTAAAATGTTTGAAAGTCAACCTAAAACAATTTATGTTGGAGGAGATCATTCTATAAGTTATTCTCTTACAAGAAGTTTTTTTGATTTTTGCCAAAACTCTGGAAGAGAATCTTGTTTAATTGTTTTTGATGCTCACGCTGATTGTATGATTCCAATGAAAGAACCTACTCATGAAGAGTGGTTGAGAAAACTAATTGAAGACGGATTTCCAGTTAAAAATGTTTTGTTAGTTGGAGTTAGAAATATAGATAAAGAAGAAATAAGATTTTTAAAAGAAAAAGGAATTAGAATTCTTTCTATGAATTCTCTTTTAGAAAATTTATCAGAGAGCTGCGATATTCTTATGGAATTTTCAAATGGAAAAGAGCTTTATGTTTCAATTGACATTGATGTAATTGATCCTGCCTTTGCACCAGGAACAGGATATTGCGAGCCAGGAGGATTGAGTTCTAGAGAGTTTATTTATCTTATTCAGAGAATAAATAAAATAAAAAATTTAAGAGCAGTAGATATTGTGGAAATAAATCCTTTTAAAGACGAGAATAATAAAACAGTTAAATTAGGAGCTAAAATTTTAGGAGAGCTTTTATGAGATGTTTTATATCAGTAAATCTTTCTCCAGAAATTAAAAAAGAAATTGAAAAAATTCAGAATAAATTGCCTATCTTTGAAGGAAAGAAAACAGAATTAGAAAATCTTCATTTAACTCTAAAATTTTTAGGAGAAATTGAAGAAGAGAAATTAGAAGAAATTAAAACAAGATTAAAAGAAATAAAATTTAAAAAATTTAATTCAACTATTAAAAATCTAGGTTTTTTTGATAATAGAAAATCAAAAAATTATTCAAAAAAAATAATTGTTTGGCTTTATTTATCTAATTGTGTTAAATTACAATCTTTTATCGACGACAAATTACTAAATTTATTTAAAAAAGAAAAAAGATTTATGAGTCATTTAACAATTGCTCGGATAAAAAAATTAGATAATAAAAAGAAATTCTTAGAAATTTTAAATAAGATAAAAATTCCAAAAATAAAATTTAAGATAGATTGTTTTTATTTGATGGAATCTAAGCTAACTTCTAAAGGTCCAAAATATGAAGTTATTAAAGAATATAATTTAATTTAATATTTTTTATTTCTTAGATTAATTATAATTTCTGCTTTTTTTCCTAAAATTTCTTTTAATTCTGCTTCAGAAGCATTAATTATATTAGAGATTGTTTTAAATTGCTTTAATAATTTTTGAGCTGTTTTAGGCCCTATTCCTGGGAAACTTTCTAGAATAAATTGAAGTTGTTCTTTTGAATTTAGAATTCTTTTTTTTGCTTTTAATGCCATTTCTTTTTTTTGTTTTTTTGAAAGAATATAAATAAACTTTGCACTATCAAGATAGTTTTTTGTAAAAATAATAGGAATATTGTATTTCAGAAGTATAGATAGCAAAAAACCTCTAATTGCATTACCATTTACTCCTAATTCATCGTCAGTATAAAGTTCTTGTTCGCCTATTCCTTCTATAATTAGAAGACGATTAGAATATTGTTGTAATTCTTGAATTTGTCTAAATAATCTTTTATTTATCATTGAGTTTACAAAATCATTAATTGTTTTTCTTTCAATTGCAACATTTTTTACAATATAATCTGCAATCTTTAATTCTCTAAAATCTATTTTAATTCCTAATCTAATTAGTTCAGAAATAATAAGAGAATTTTTCTCTCTATAATCTACAATTATTTTTGGAAGCTCTTTTGGACTTTTCTTTTTTTCTTTTGAAGTAAATATTTCTATAATTTGTTTCATTTTTTATTATAATTTTTTCTGAAATTCTAATTTTCCATTTCTTTTAAAATCTTCTTTTATATTATCTATTGCAGTTTTCATTCTTTTTTCTCTACTTCTTGAGACATAATAAAAAGTTTCATCTCTTGTTTTTTTGGTTAAAAGCAAAATTAATTTTCCTTTTTTTAATCTGGCTGTTCTTCCTGCTCTTTGAATTGCACGAATAGCAGAAGGAACTGTTTCATAGAAAATAACTGTATTAACTTCTGGAATATCAAGTCCTTCTTCTGCAATGCAAGTTGCACACAAAACATTTATTTTTCCCTCGGAAAATTGTTCAATTATTTTTTTCTGTTCTTTTTGACTTAATCCAGAACCATTTTTTTTGGCTTGTCCAACAAAAACTTTTGAAGAGATTTCTTTTAATTCATTTAATTTTTTAGAAAGGATTGTTGCTGTTTCTCTAAATTGAGTGAAAATCAATATTTTTGCTTTAGAATTTTTTTTAATCTCTCTTTTTACTATTTCTAATATTTTTTCTATTTTTGGATGTTCTAAATTTTTTGCTAAAAGTTCATTTGATTGCATAAAGGCAAAATTAAATTCTGGTTTTGCAACTAATTTTACAACTCCTCTACTTTGTTTTTTTGAAGCTTGATTAAATAAATTTTTTAAATATTTATTAAAACTTAAAAGAGTTTGAGTTTCTAATAGTTCTAAGGAGTGCTGAATTTTTATTGCTGAAGCACATGCACTTACACCTAATAAATAATTGAAGTTTTTGTTGCCTCTAGCTATTCCAGCCATGAGATTTTTTTGAAGTTCTATTAATTTTATTTTTGAAGGGGCTGTCCATAGAACTTTTCTGATTTTTAGTTCTTCGACATATCTTTCAAATAGTTTTGTAAGAACATGCTTTATTTCTTGAAATTCTGGAGGAAAATCTAACAGAATTTTTTCAAATTCTAGTTCCTGAAGATATTTTTTTACATCTTCACTTTTCCGAGTTCTTAGTTCTACATCTTCAATTGAAAGATTTTTGCATATTTCTTTTATTTTTGAAAATTCACTTCCAGGTGAAGCAGTTAATCCAATTATTCTTTGATTAATTGCCTGCTCTTTGTATTTTTTGGCAATAAAATTATAATCATAATTTTTTATACAACGATGAGCCTCATCTTCTATTAAAAGACAGACTTCTTCTAAATTATAAAGATTTTTTTTTAAATCATTTGCAACACATTGAGGGGTTGAAAAAATAATGTCTGCTATTTGCCAAATTTTTTTTCTTTTATCAGCTTTAACTGCTCCAGTAAATAATTGTAAATCTCCAAATAACTCGGGCAAATGTTTTTTGAAAAATTTTAAATGTTGTTCTGCTAAAGGTTTTGTAGGCGCAAGAAAAACAACCTTGTTTCCAGGAAATTTTCTCATTCTTTCAATTGTTAACATTAAAGCAATTAGAGTCTTTCCTAAACCAGTTGGAAGCACAACTAGGCAATTTTTATCTTTACAGTTTTCAAATATCTCTTTTTGATACTCTCGTGGAGTAATTCCTTCTAAAAATTTCATTTTTCTAGAAATTTATCTTTTTTTTAGAGCATAAGCAGCAAGAATAACTGAACAAGCTATAAGAAGAAGACCAATTATTGAAAGAGAACTCAAACTAGACGAATTTTCTAGAATTGCTCCTCCTGTTATTGTTGGATTTAAAAATAAAAATCCTCCTATAAACGCTGCTAGTGAAAAAATTCCTGTTACTTTTCTTGTTTTTAACAAACTTTTTTTTTCCATTTCACACTAGTAGAATAGCATATCCCATTCCTATTAAAGTTATTATTGCTAGAAAAATCCAAAGAATAATGTTTCCAAAGAATATTTTGTTTCCATCTAAATTTGATAAAGGAAGCATATTAAAAAAGGCATAATAAATATTTAATTTTGAAAATAGAGGAAATCCCATTAAATATCCTAATATAGCTAATAAAAGATTTGCTATTATTCCTGCAGCAGCAATATATCCTATATGATCTTCTGTTATTTCTGAAAATTTATATAATCCATGTCTTTTTGCACTTCGATATGTTTTTGCTTTTACGTCAAATACTAGAGAAGCCATCCACACAAAATTATTTAATGGAAATAAAATCACTTTTGAAAGTAGAGGCAAAAAGGCTCCTAGAGGAAAAGCTGTTTTTAATCTCTGATGTTCTCTAAATCCATATCTCTTTATTTCCCAAAGACTAGTTTCTATTTCAGAATCTAATTTAAAACTAGTTATTTTTTTTGCAATTATATTGATTAGAATAACTACAAATACAGATAAAAGAACAGATAAAAAACTAGATAAACTTGAGAGCAAATTTATTGAAAATGCAATAATTAGAGTGGCAATTAGAATTGAAATAATTTCTTTTTTATTTATCATATTAATTTAAGCTAAAGATTTTTTATAAACTTTGTTGTATTCTATAATTTCTTCTTTGAAACTTTCAAAATAAAGTATATTTCTATTTATGGAAAAATATTTAAAGGAAATTAGTATGTTTCAATTATGAGAGTTAAAAAGATAACAGAAGTTTTAGGTTCAAAAGTATATACTGATTCTGGAGACTATTTTGGAGAAATTGAAGAAGTAAATTTATATGAGAATAAAATAGATGGATGGAGGATAAAAGTAGGTGGAGGAGTAATTTCTCTTATTGGAGGAGCAAAAGGTGTTATTATTCCGCATCAATTTGTAAAAGCAATTAGTGATATTTTTATAATTAATAAGGCAGCACTGCCTAATCCAGAAACAGGAATTGAAGAGATTCCTGAAGATTTAATATAAAAAAAAGATGGCGACAGAAACAATCTTACAGAGTGAGATTTTAACACAATTTGTATATCCTTTTTTGTTGATATTTTTCATAGTTTTTGCTGTACTTGAGAAAACAAAAGTTTTTGGAGATGAAAAAAGACAGTTAAATGCATTAATAGCATTTGTTATTGGATTAATTTTTGTTGGAGCTGTTTTTCCTAAAATTGTAGTAGGAAATATGATTTTATTTTTAACAGTTTCTTTAGTAATTGTTTTTGTTGTTTTATTGTTGTGGGGTTTTGTTTCTTCAGGAGAAAAAGGACTGGATATGAGTAAAGGATTTAAAACTTTTTTAATGGTGGTTATAGGAATCGCAGTTATTATTGCTGTTTTTTGGGCAACAGGAGTTGGAGGAAATGCTTTTGAGTTTATTTTTGGAAGCAATTGGAGCAATGCTTTTTGGACAAATTTTCTATTTATAGTTGTTATTGCAGTTGCATTGGCTTTAGTAATCAAAAGTTCTAAATAATAATTCTTTCGAAACATATTTAAATCTATTTTCATAATTTCTATTATGGTTGAAGGATTATTGTTTTTAGCCAGTTATGGTTATTTTGATGGAGGCGCAATTGGAAACATTTTAAATATGTGGGAACAAGTTGGAATATTTAGTTATGCTCTGCCCTTTCTTTTAATTTTTGCATTGGTTTTTGGAATTCTTTCTAGAATGAATATTTTCAAAAAATCAGATGGAAATCCAAATATGGCAATTAGTGCGATAATTTCTTTAGCTGTTTCATTAATGGCTTTGCAATTTCCTTTTGTTAGAATGTTCTTTACTCAGTTATTTCCTGCTCTTGGAGTTGGTTTATCAGTTATTTTAGTTATACTAATTATTACTGGATTGTTTATTGATCCAGATAATAAAGGTTGGATGGTTGGATTAATGGTAGTTTCTGTTGTAGTTGTTTTAGGAGTATTATTAAGTGCGTCTAGAAATTTAGGATTTACTTTTGGAACTTGGTGGACTTATAATTGGCCAACAATTGTAGGTATTGGAGTTTTTATAGGATTAATAGTTGCAATTATTGCTGCATCAAAACCAGCTAAAACAAGCACTGAAAAAGCAAACAATATTCTAGCTCAAGCTTTGAGAGGGGGAAGATAATTTTTTATTAGAATTTTATTAATTATTTTTTTTAGAATTAGTTCTTGTAGGTTTTTTATGAAGATGAGATGCAGAAGATTTAGAAACTAAGTTAGGAAGAGTTTTGCTAAAAGATTCTTGCATCATTTCCATTTCTTTTTTTAGATTTTCTACTCCTCTACCATAAAATCCTACTTTTTCTAATATAGCTGATTGTAATTTGTCTATTGTTTCTTCAATTCTTTTTAATCTATCTGTTGCATTGTTTAATTTTGTTTCTGCAAGAGTTTTAAACTCGTTTAATTCTTCAATTTGCTTTTCTATTTTTTTCATTTTTTCAGCAAAAACTTGTTCTGCTATTTCAATCATTATATCTGTTCCTTCATCATATCCTCCATAATTAGAACCAGATTCATATCCTTCTTGAGGATAATATTCTTCATTATAATTTTGAGGAGCATATCCTCCATATGGCTCTTCATAACTTCCATAATCAGAACCATAATTTTCTGGTTGTTCATAGGCTCCATAAGGCTGAGAACCATAATTCTGGTTGTAGTTTTGATTGTATTCTGCATCATAAGTTTGCGAAAAAGTATCTGCATTATAATTTTGAGAGTATATTTGATCTTGATTTTTAGAATATTCTTGAGTTGGAGGGCCTTTTGGAAGAGGAGCTCTTCCTTGAGGAATGTAAAATTCATCATTTGGAACATTTTGTCCTTGTTCTTGAGCTCTTGCACTTCTTCCTGCAGGAATTGTATTTCCAGAAGTTGCTTCTTGTCCTGAATCTGAAATTGCTTGTTTTATTTTTGATTGGTCCATTGCTTCATTTATTGCTTTTGGAGAAACTCCTTGTTCTTTTAAATTATTGATTATATCTCCTTCAGAAAACCCTTGGTTTTTCATTTGTGTTATCTTATCGAGAGTTCCCATATTAGAGTATTGTTTTACCTCTTTTTTAATTTTTCTAAAGGTTGAAACATTTTTGCTTGTTTTACTAAAATGTCTAAATCCTCTTTTCTTGCAAATCTTGAAAATTCAGAAGATGCTGTTTCTAAAAAAGAGGAGAATCTTTCTAAACTATGTTTCATAATCTCTATATCTTTTTTTATTTCTAAAATATCTTCTCTGTTTTTTTCTTTTGTTTCAATTAAATTTTGCCCAATAAGCAAAAGTCTATCTTTAAGAATTCTTTGTTTTTCTTCTAAATCTCTAATTTTTGTATGAAGAATTCCTAATTCTTGCCCAAGATAATCTGAATTCCTATCACTCATAGAAAAAAATTAAATTTGTTGTGTTTTAGCGAAAGACACCTAACGGTTTCCTACCGCACTACCTTCCCTTAAATTTGTTGTGTTTTAGCGAAAGACACAAAATGTTTTAAACTCTTTGTTCTTTTTTTCTTTATGTTAGAAAAAAAAGAAAAAGAACTATATTCTTCTGAAATAATTAGAAAAGGAGGAGAAGATTTACTCTATATAAATTATCTTGGAGCACCATATGTTCCTAGTTTAGCAGATTATCCAGAAGTAATGGAAAGAACAATTGATGCTCTAATAGAAAATCCTCAAGTTTCAAGAATTATTTTTGTTCAACAAAAAAATTATAATTATGACTTTAAAGAAACATCTTATTTACTTGAATTAGCTCAGCTTTATGTTTATTTGATAAAACAAGAGAAAATTTTATCTCAGGAAAAATTAATTTCAACAAATCCAGAATTTTTTTCTCAAAGATATAATGAAGTTTTTTCTTTTTTGTTATTTTTAAAAAGAGACCCTTTAGCAGCATATTTTGAAATAAAAAAATTAATTTTAAATGCTAAGATTCTTTTAGACAAACTAAATCCAGCATATAGAAATGATCAGACAAATTATATTAGGCTGTTAGAAGAGATTTTAAAACTTTTAAAAGAAGTTCAATTAATAAAAGCAGCAGAGCCTTATTTAGAAGATTATTCTAAAGGAGAAAGAGAAATTTATCATCACCTTTTCAAACCAGATATAATTCCTAATTTTACTTTTACTCGTTTGATTTCAGATATTCCTGAAAATGCAGAAATTATTGACCAATATTCTATTTCTAATGGAAATTATGATGAATCTCAAGTTACTATTTTAAAGAAAAAAGATGAGCCGAAATTAATTTATCATATAGTTCCTCCTGAAAATTCTTTATCAGAAGATTATAATATGCTTTTAAATTTAGCTAGAGGAGTTTTAATAGAACATCAACCAGAAGCAGAAGAATTTACAGACACTGAAAGAACTCGTCAGGTTTTTTTTAATATTTCTAAAGATTTATTAAGAGATTTGGCTCAAAATAAAAATATACGATTAGATTATGAAGATTTAAACAAATTATCAACTATTTTAGTTAGACATACTATTGGATTTGGATTGATTGAGGTTTTGTTGCAAGATAGAAATTTGCAGGATCTTTCTTTAAATGCTCCAATACCTAAGACTCAAATTTTTGTAAGGCATCAAAAATATGATGAATGTTCTACAAATATCTTACCAAGTCAAGAAGATGCTGATTCTTGGGCAGCAAAATTTAGAATGTTATCTGGAAGGCCTTTAGACGAATCAAACCCTATTTTAGACACTCAATTAGACTTAGGAAAAATTAAAGCAAGAATAGCAATTATTCAAGAACCTCTTTCTCCCAATGGTTTGGCTTATTCAATTAGAAGACATAGAGAAGATCCTTGGACTCTTCCTCTTTTTATAAAAAATAAAATGATTAATTCATTTGCAGCAGGCTTACTTAGTTTTTTAATTGATGGTTCTCGAACTCTTTTGGTTGCAGGAACTCGAAGTTCAGGTAAAACATCTTTACTTGGAAGTTTAATGTTAGAAATTATTCCAAAATTTAGAATTATTACAATTGAAGATTCTTTAGAATTGCCTATTGATTCTCTAAGAAAACTCAAATATGATATTTTAAGAATGAAAGTAAGATCTGCTTTATTAAAAACAACAACTGAAGTTTCTGCTGATGATGGAATAAGAACTAGTTTAAGATTAGGAGATAGTTGTTTAATTATTGGAGAGGTTAGAAGTGTTGAAGCAAAAGCTCTTTATGAAGCAATGAGAATTGGTGCTTTGGCAAATGTTGTTGCAGGAACAATTCATGGAGCTTCTCCTTATGCTGTTTTTGATAGAGTTGTAAATGATTTAGGAGTTCCTGCTACTAGTTTTAAAGCAACAGATATTATTGTTGTTTGTAATCCTATTAAATCTCCAGATGGACTTCACTCTTGGAGAAGAGTTTTACAGATTTCAGAAATAAGAAAACATTGGAAAGAAGATCCTCTTAGAGAAAAAGGATTTGTGGATTTAATGAAATATAATGTTGAAACTGATGAATTAGAACCTACAGAAGATCTTAAAAATGGAGATAGTGAAGTTCTGAAAAATATTGCAGCAAATGTAAAAGGCTGGGCTGGAAATTGGGATGCTGTTTATGATAATATTCTTTTAAGGGCAAAAATAAAGCAGGAATTAGTAGATTTAGCAGAAAAAGAAAAGAATTTTGATATTCTTGAAGCGAATTTTACAACTCTTGCAAATCATATGTTTCACAAGATTTCAGAGGAAGTTAGAGAAGAATTTGGACTTCCTTTATCTGATAAAGTTTTTCCTCTTTGGCAAAAATGGTTAACTAGTGAAATTAAAAAAAGAAAATCTTAAGCAAGATTTATTAATTGATTTTTGTTATTTAATTTATATAAAAGAGAGGAAAAAATGCCTAGAAAACCAACTGTTGAAGAAATTCTTAGAAAACATAGTGCAAAAATAGAGTCTCAAATGGATTCTACTTTAGTTGGAGAAACAAACTATAGCAAAGAGTATACTTCTTTTAAAAAAGAAATGGCTCCTGAATTAAGCCGTTATGAAAAATGGTGCGCAAGTCTTGGAAATTTAATTAAAATAAATGTTTCTGAAAAAGATAAGGATAAAATTAGAAAACATTTAGAGGAAGCTCATTTAGATGTTTTACCTTGGCAAGCACTAACTCTTTCTGTTATGTCTTTTGTTTCTGTTTTTTTAGTTGGACTTCTTATTTCTGTTGCAATTTCTTTAATTAAGGGAAGTATTGAGTTTTTTCCAGTTTTGTTTTTTGTTTTAGTTGTTTTTGTTTCTATTTTTCTTTTTTATTTTGTTAATGCATATCCTGAAAGATTAGCAAAAAAATGGAGATTAAAAGCATCTTCTCAAATGGTTCCTGCAATTCTTTATATTGTGGTTTATATGAGGCATACTCCTAATTTAGAAAAAGCAATTTCCTTTGCATCTAAGCATCTTCAACCTCCTTTATCTTTGGATTTTAAAAAAGTATTTTATGATGTAGAGATTGGAAAATTCTCAACAATTAAAGAAAGTTTAGATAATTATTTAGAAAGTTGGAAAGATTATTCTGTAGAGTTTATTGAAGCATTTCATTTAATTGAAGGAAGTTTGTTTGAACCAAATAACACAAGAAGAATAGCTGTTTTAGAAAAATCTCTTCAAGTTGTTCTTGATGGAGTTTATGATAAAATGTTGAAATTTACTCATAGTGTTAGAAGTCCTTTAACAAATGTTTATATGTTGGGAGTTGTTCTTCCTACTCTTGCTTTGGCATTACTTCCTCTTGCATCTGCAATGCTTGGAGGAATTTTAAAAACAGTTCATGTTTTTATTTTGTTTAATTTAATTGTTCCTTTTATGGTTTATTATCTTACAGACAAAGTTCTAATGTTGAGACCAGGAGGCTATGGAGAAACTATTTTTTTAGAGAGAAATCCTTTGTATCCAAAATATAAAAGTAAGGATGCTTATGTAAGAGCTTTTTTTATTTGTCTTCCACTTTTTATAATTGGTTTTGCTCCTCTTATTCTTCAAATTCCAGGAGTTGCAGATATGTTTGGAATTCAAGCAGATTATAGTTTTACAGAATTAGGATTGAATTTTTTAGGAGATGGAAAATTATTTGACTTTAAAGAAAATGGAGTTGGGCCTTTTGGAATTGGAGCTGTATTTTTTAGTTTGTTTATTCCAATTGGAATTGCCCTCTTTTTTTCAATAGCTGCAAAAGAAAGAACAAAAGAGTTAATTAAAGAAAGAAAAAAGACAAAACAACTTGAAGCTGAATTTAATAATTCTCTTTTTCAATTAGGAAATAGAATTGGTAATGGAGTTCCTCCTGAATTGGCTTTTGGAAAAGTTGCAGAATCTTCAAGAGGATTAATGACTGGAGATTTTTTTAGAAGAGTTAATTATAATATAAGACAAATGGGAATGAGTGTTGAAAGAGCTATTTTTGATCCAAATAGAGGAACATTAAATTACTATCCTTCTGATTTAATTGCAACAAGTATGAGAGTTTTAATTGAATCTGCTAAAAAAGGATTAAAAGCTGCTGCAATGAGTTTAATGAATATTTCTCAATACATTAAAAATATTCAAAAAATAACAATGAGACTTAAAGACATGTTAGCAGAGATTGTTTCTGATATGAGAAGTAATATGACTTTTTTAGCTCCTTTGCTTTCTGGAATTGTTGTGGGTTTAGCAACAATGATTGCATCTATTTTAAATAAACTAGAAATAGCAGCAAGCATTGGAGATGCTTCAGCATTAGGAATTTCAAATATTGATGGAATTTTAGAAATCTTTAATTTAGGAAGCATGATACCTCCTTATTATTTACAAATTATTGTAGGAATTTATATAATTCAGATAATTTTTATTTTAACAGGCACTTTGGTTATGATAGATTCTGGAGAAGATAGATTAGAAAAAACAAACAAGACCGGAAAAAATTTGAAAAAAGGAATTACTCTTTATTTTTTAGTTGCTTTAATAGCAACTTTAATATTGTTTATATTAACAACAGTTGTGCTTGGAAATTTAGGAGTATAGTTAGATTTATTAATATTCTTTTATAGGATATATTATGAAAAAGAGGAATAAAAGAGGAATTGTTACAGAATATTTGCCCTGGCTTTTAATTGCTCTTGCAGTTTTAGCAATTTTAATTATTACTATATTTTTATTAAAGCAAAAAGGAATCTCTCTAATAGATTCTCTTAAAAATTTATTTAGAGGAACTTAAAATGGCAGAATTAACTATAAATCAGCTTATAAAATTAATAATTGGAATTTTAGTTATTGTGGCAGTTGTTTGGGGAGTTTATTATGTATTTAAAAATCATGTTGCAGTTTTTATCTCTAATGTGGGAGGAACTGGAAATTCTAGTTTTAAATTTATTTTGTCTTTGATATGAAAAATAAAGGAATGTTATTAACTGAAGAAACTCTAAAAATGATTATAGCAGTAATTGGTTTGGCTTTGTTAGCTTATTTTTTAGTTAATATTCTTTCTTCAGAATCAAAACAGAAAAAAGAGAGAGAAGCAGCAGAAACAATTGATAAAATTTCTGAAATGATTTCAAATTTAGATTCTTTAGGAGGAAATATAACTGCTCTTCAGCCTCAGGGATGGACTTTATTTAGTTTTACTGGAGAAGAGAAAAAACCAAATTCTTGTTCAGGAGAGAATTGCATATGTATTTGCAACAAAGTTTTTGGAGATATTTTTGATAGGCAAATAAAAAAATGTTCAAAAGAAGGTTCTTGTTTGATTATTTCAAATTTATTAGAATTTGAGGATATTAAAATAGAGAAATATCATGAAGAAATTGTTGAAATAAATATAAGAAAAATAGGAGGAAAAATTCAAATAACTAGAATATGAATTTAGAAGAATTACTAAAATATATAATTTGGATTTTCTTTTTTATAGTTATAGCAACAGCTCTTTATGTTGCCTTAAGAAAAATGGGGATTTTAGGATGAAAATTAATAAAAGAGGAGAGTTAACAACTCAGCAAATAGTTATTTTAATTGTATTAGTTATTAGTTTTATTGTTATTTTGTATTTTTTGTTTAGATTAAATCTTGGAGCAGAAAGTGAAAAAGAAATTTGCCATAATTCTGTGATTCTTAGAGGAAATGTACTTTTATCTGAAAAAACAGTTCCTCTAAATTGTAAAAGAACTTATGTATGTTTGAGTAAAGATGGAAGCTGCGAATCTATGACAAATCCAAATATTGAAAAGGCTTCTAGTAAAGAAGAAGTTTATAGAATTTTGGCAGAAGAAATGGCTGATTGTTGGTGGATGTTTGGAGAAGGAAAAATTGATTATATAGGAGATAAGACAAAGGAAGCAAATTATTGTTCTATTTGCTCTCAAATAGCATTTGATAATAGCATAAGAAAAATTGAGGGTTTTGAGAGTGGTGAAATAAACAAAGACGAATTTTATAATTATTTATCAGAGACCTCTCTTTCTGAAGGAAAGCAAACTTATGCAGAGTATTTTTTTGGAACAAAAAATATTGCTTCTCTAGTATCAGAAATTTCTGTTAGTGAAGGAAATGAAGAAGGAATTTCAACTTTTGGAAAAATACATCTTGATGAAAATTATTTTGTTATGATGGGAATTACTAGTCAAATTGGAAATAAATACAAGTGGATTGGAGGAGTTGCAGTAGTAGTAGGAATATTAACTCTTCCTTTTACAGCAGTAGGAGGAGCAATAATCTTAGTTTCTGGAGTAGTTACAGGAGTGGTAGGAGATGATTTAGCAGAAAAATTATACAATCCAAAAATAGTAGCATTAATTGTTGAAGGAGAGGGAATTGACAATGAATTTATGGCTCCTACAATTATTGAAGCAAGTCCAGAAGCATTTAGGCTGTTAAACTGTAAAGATATTGTGACTCTTTCTTAATTCGTTAGTTTTATTAAGATTATTTGATAATTTATATTATGTTTAAAAAGAGGAATAATCATGGAAAAGTATTAATGGAGAATGTTGTTTTTATTATTTTAAATGTTATGTTTTTGATGATTTTAGTTCTTTTTATATCAAAATCAGGACAAGGAGCTAGTTTATTAGAGGAGACTTATTCAAAACAAATATCTCTTTTAATTGATTCAGCAAAACCAGGAATGACAATTGTTTTAAATATGGAAAAAGCAAGAGAAATTGCAGAAAAAAATGGATTAGAATTTGAAGAAATAATATTTTCTAGAGATAATTTAATAACTGTAAAATTAGATGAAAATAGCGGACACTCTTACTCTTATTTTAATAAAATTAATATAAATTTATATCCTGATTCAGAAATAAATTCATATGTTATTAAAATACTTGAATATGATTAAAATGTATAAAAAAGCAGGAAGTAAGATAATTTCAGTTTATTGGTTTGCAATGATTTTACTTGTTGCAGGAGGAATTTTTGGAATGGTTTATTTGTTTTATTCACATCCATATGATGTTAGAGAATTAGAAGCAGAAGCTTTGTCTAATTCAATAGCGAATTGTTTATCAAATCAAGGTGAAATAAATAAAGCAATATTAGATTCAGAAGGATTTAATGAATCTTTTAAAAACAATTTTCTAGAAGAATGTCATTTGAATTTAAATTCTGAAGATATTTTTGGAGGAATTCCTCAATATTATTTAGAGATTCATTTTTTTAATTCAAATAATTTAGAGAAATCTTTGTTTAATTTTTCTGAAGGAAATTTAAATTTAATTTCTAGTTGTGAAATTCAAAAGGAAAAAGAGTATCAGAGAGAAGCAGTCTGTCTTGAGAAAGAATTTTTTTCTTTGGACAAATTTAATGAAGAACTTTATTTAATTAAAATTTTAACAATTGTTAGAAAAACAGAAAAAAATGTTAAATAAAAGAGCACAAATTTCAGAAATTATGACTTGGATAGTTGCCACATTGATTATAATTTCAATTTTGATTATATTTCTTTATGCTTCTACAATTTTAGCACAAAAAACAAAAATTGTTCAAATAAAAAATTTAAAATTAGATTCTGGAAAAGGAACTGATTTATTAGAAATAAAAAATTTAATTGCTTATGAATCCGCTTCAAATGAAGATAAACAAATAATTGAAAATTGGAAGGAGAAAAATAATGAAGTTAGCTAGTAACAAAAGAGGAAATTTGCCAATAATTTTGTTGGTTTTGGGAATTTTAGCTGTTTGCAGTTTAGCTTTACTTAGTTTTTATTTTGCTAATTTAAAGATGTCAAATAATTTTTCTGGAGTTGCTCTACTTGAAGAATTAAATGCTCAGATAGAATATAATTCTTATAATGAACTTGCTGTAGAAGGCCTTAGAAAAACTCAGTCAATAAGAACCTTTAATTTTAAAAATGGATTTTTTAAACGGAAAATTATTTTTTCAGTAGTTTATAATCCCTGAAATAAAAACAAAACTTTATAAATAAAATAAACTTAAATTAAATATAGTCGCAAGGAAAGTAAAAATTTCCTATTGTTCAAAAATGATTATGAATAACAAAAGAGGTCAGGGAATGAGTACAAATGCAATTATTCTTATTATTTTAGGAATAGTTGTCTTAGTTGTTTTAATTTTAGGATTTACTATGGGCTGGAATAAAATAGTTCCCTGGATTTCTAATAATAATGTAGATACTATTGTTGCTGTTTGTGAAGCAGCATGTTCAACTAATTCTGTTTATGATTATTGTATGTCTGGAAGAGATTTAAAAGCAGACGATGTAAAATTAAAAGAAGTTACTTGCAATTATCTTGCAAAAGAGAAATCAGTTTATGGAGTAGGAAGTTGTCCTTCAATTTCTTGTGATAATGTGCTTCTTGTAAATGCAGCTGTTGAAGAAAATCTTCCTAATTTTTGTCCTGTTAGTGGAACAGAAACTGTTTTTGTACAATCTTTAATTGAAGACACTCTTGTAACTTTTGAATGTTCTTCTGTATAAAATGAACTTAGATTATGCTTCTTCTGAAAAAAGAAATAAAAGAAAGAATAAGAAAAAAGAAAAGAAAAAACATCCTTATAAAAAAGGAGGAAAATATAGAAGCACAAAAATTTCTAAGAAATAATTTATAAATTCTCTTTTCCATCTTAATTTATGTTTGGTGAAATTTTTTTATTTGCATTGGCATTAATCTGGATTGTTTTTGCAACTATTCAAGATATTAAAAAAAGAGAAGTCGCGAATTGGTTGAATTTTTCATTAATCATTTTTGCTTTAGGATTTAGATTTTTTTACTCTTTGTTTTTAGAGAAGGGATTTAGTTTCTTTTATCAAGGTTTAATTGGTTTTGGAATATTTTTTATTTTAGGAAATGTGCTTTATTATGGAAAGATGTTTGCAGGAGGAGATGCTAAATTAATGGTTGCTCTTGGAACAGTTCTTTCTTTCTCAAATATTTTTGAAACTAATTTAAGAATATTTTTATTGTTCTTTGTTTTGTTTTTGCTTGTAGGAGTGCTTTATAGTATTCTTTTTACAGTTTATTTGAGCATAAAACATTCTAGAAAATTTAAAAAAGAATTTATAAATCAGTTTAGAAAAAATAAGAAATTTGTTTTTTTAGGAATTTTTATTGCAATAATTTTTGTTATTTTTGGTTTTTTTTCTAATTTATTCTTTTTATTAGGAATTCTTATTTTTATTTTTCCTTATTTGTATATTTATGTAAAAGCAGTTGATGAGAGTTGTATGGTGGTTAAAATTAAGGCAGATAAATTAACAGAAGGAGATTGGTTGTATAAGAATGTGAAAATAGGAAATAAAACAATAAAAGCAAGCTGGGAAGGATTAAATAAGAATGAGATTAGCTTAATTAAGAAGAAAAAAGACGAAGTTTTAATTAGAAAGGGAATTCCTTTTACTCCTGTTTTTTTAATTAGTTTTATTTTATTGTTTTATTTTTGGAAATCTAATATTTGGAATAAAATAAATTTTATGTGATTTTTATAGATTTATTATGGAATTCTTTTTGGCAATCTAATCTTTTCAAACTCTTTATCTTCTTTATTTTTCTTTTTAGATTTTGATATTTTTTTTCTAGATTTTTTTTCTAATTTTTTTTGCATTTCTTTAAGTTCTTTTTCATCTGCAGAATATCTCTCTGAATTTATAGATTCATTTTCATATATTGGAAAAATATTTATTATAAATTCTCCTGCAATTTTTAAAGGAGCCATTCCAATTTCATTTGGTTTTAATTTTGATTTAATTTTTTTAGATATTTTTTTAGCAAGTGAAAAAACTGATTGAGGAATTTTTTCTATAGAATTAACTGCTTCTTTTGGAATTATAATAATGTGTCCTTTTGAAATGGGATTTATCTCTAAAATAGCTAGAGCATATTTGTTTTCTTCTATTTTGTAGAAAGGAACTTCTTTTTTAATTATTTTTCTAAATATGTTTTGTGAGTTTTCTGAAGAGTTTTCTAAAGGAATTTCTGAAAACTCTTTTTCTCTTATTAAATTGTTTTGAACTAGAAAATTTTCTAATTGCTTTTCATTCATTAATTTTACTTTTTCTATTGCTTCTTTTTTCTTATCTTCTGGAAAAGTTGTTTGAATTTGCTTTATTAATTGATTTCTTATATTTTCAATTTGTTCTTTTGAGAACATTTTTAGCCAAAGACCTCTCCTCGCATCTGACTAAACAGAGATTTATATTTCATTTTGTCTTTTAACCAAATGCTCGCCTCATGTCAATGACTTGAGCAGAATTAATATTTTCTATTTCTCTTAATTCCTTTTCAAGAGTTTCTATTTCTTGACTTTCGTCTATATCAAAAGAAACTATTACTGCCTTTAATCCAAAAGCAATAGGTTCTTCTTCAAAAGCACATCTTTCACCTTTACTCTTTTCTATAATTTCTTTTGCTTTTTCTTTAATTTCTTCTAAATTTACTTCTGGAGAAGTTGGCATTAATTTTATTTTTATTAGTGCGATTCCCATATTTTATTTTAATGAAGAGAGTTTATAAAGATTAACTTTTCTTTTTGTTATTTTAGATAATTTGCTTTAATTTGACAGAAATTTTTAAATAATAACCTTCTAACAGCATAATACTTATAAATAATGTTTATTTTTTTTTCAAATGGGTGATGAAAATTATGATAAGATTGTAGAAAAAATTTCTAAATCTTCTGGACTAGAAAAAGAGGAAATAGAAAGAAGAGTTGAAGCAAAAAGAGCAAAACTTGCAGGATTAATTAGTAAAGAAGGAGCAGCACAAGTTATTGCAGCCGAATTAGGAATTTCTTTTGATAATGAAAAATTAAAAATTGATGAGTTGCTTCCTGGAATGAGAAAAGTAAATATAATTGGAAAAATTATTAGTCTTTCTCCAGTTCGTACTTTTACAACAAAAAAAGGAGACGAGGGAAAAGTAGTTAATCTTATTGTTGCAGATGATACTTCAAATATAAAAGTTGTTTTATGGGATACAAACCATATTTCTCTAGTTGAAAAAGGAGAAATAAAAGAGGATAGTGTTATTGAGATTGGAAATGGAAGTATGAGAGCAAATGAAATCCATTTAGGAAGTTTTTCAGAGTTAAAGCCAAGTAAAGAAAAAATAGAAAAAGTAGTAACTGAAAAAATTGTAAAAGAGAAAAATATTGCTGACTTTAAATTATCTGATAGTGTAAGTACTCGAGCTTTTGTTGTTCAGGCTTTTGAGCCTAAATTTTTTCATGTTTGTCCTGAATGCAAGAAAAAAGCAACTCAAGAAGCAGAGGGTTTTTCTTGCGCAGAGCATGGAAAAATAAATCCTGAAAAAAAAGCATTAATTAATCTTGTTTTAGATGATGGAACAGAAACAATACGTTCTGTTTTGTTTCAAGAAGCTATTTCTGGATTAAATATGGGAGATTTAGAAGATTCTGAAAATTTAATAATTCAAAGAGAAAATCTTTTAGGAAGTGAATTTACTTTTTCTGGAGAAGTTAGAATGAATAATTTCTTTAATAATCCTGAATTTATTGTTGGAAATGTTAAAGAAATAGAACCTGATAAGTTACTAGCTAAATTAGAAGAAGAAAATTAATTATTTATAGGTCTTTTTTTTATAATTATAATGTTAATTCGTACTCATTTATTAATAACTCTTTTTTTTGTATTTCTTTTTTTTGAACTTGCAGAAAATAAATTTATTTTTTTAAGTGTTGCTTTAATTGCAACTTTGATTCCAGATATTGATACTAAATTTTCTAAATTAGGAAAAAAAAAGGTTTTGAGACCTCTTCAATTTTTTGTTTCTCATAGAGGTTTTTTTCATAGTTTTGTTTTTTTGGGATTGATTATTCTATTGTTTTCTTTATTTTTGCCTAATTTAATAATTCCTTTTTTATTAGGATTTGGACTTCATCTTCTTGCAGATAGTTTAACAATTAGAGGAATTCAGCCTTTTTATCCTTTTAAATTGAGATTAAGAGGAATAATTAAAACAGGAGGCAGAATAGAAACAGTTATTTTTGTGCTTTTTTTAATTGGAAATTTGTATTTGATTTTTGTCAAGTTTTTCAATATATATTTGTAATCTAAATAATCTTTATAAAGAATTAGAAGTTTGAATTTTTATGGTTTCAAAGAAAAAAGAAGAAGAAAAAGAAACTTCTGAAGAACCTCAATTAACAGATTTACCTGGAATTGGACCTGCTGTTTCTGCAAAATTAGAATCTGCAGGAATTTTTGATATGATGTCTTTGGCTGTTATGAGTCCTGCTGCACTTAGTGATGCTGCGGGAATTAGTTCTGCTGTTGCAAGAAAAGCTATTCAGGCAGCTCGAGGAATGCTAGATTTGGGCTTTATAGAAGGAACTGAGTTTGAAAAAAGAAGAGAAAATATATCTTATATTACTACAGGAAGCAAACAATTAGATGAACTTTTGGGTGGAAAAGGGGTTGAGAGCAGAGCAATAACAGAAGCTTTTGGAGCTTATGGTTCTGGAAAAACACAATTGGGATTAACTTTGGCTGTAAATGTACAATTGCCAGCTGATAAAGGAGGTTCAAATGGCAAATGCGTGTTTATTGATACAGAAGGTACTTTTAGACCTGCAAGAATAAAACAAATTGCAGAAGGTCTAGGAGCAAATCCCGAAAAAGTTTTAAAGAATATTTTTGTTGCTCGTGCTTTTAATTCAGACCATCAAATTCTTTTATTAGAAAAAATAACTGAAATGATAAAATCAGGAGAACCTATTAAATTATTGATTGTAGATTCTTTAACTGCTCATTTTAGATCTGAATTTGCAGGAAGAGGACAATTAGCAGATAGGCAACAGAAATTAAATAGATATATGCATGATTTAATGAAGCTTGCAGAAACTCATAATCTTTCTGTTTATGTTACTAATCAAGTTATGGCAAATCCAGCTCAATTATTTGGAGATCCAACAACAGCAATTGGAGGAAATATTGTAGGACATGCTTCAACATATAGAATGTATTTAAGAAGAGGAAAACAAGGAAGTAGAGTAGCTAAATTAATTGATAGTCCTAATTTACCAGATAATGAGTGTGTTTTCTTTGTAAATAATAGTGGAATAGTAGATGAGGCTTAAATGAAAATACAGGGTAAACACATTTACTTATATGGGAAATATTATGACACTTCTAAAAACAAATCCTCTTTTATAAATTCTGAATACGATATTATGATATATAAATTCTTGGATAATGAAAATAGAACAATTGGTTCTCTTGAAGGATTTTTTATTTCAGAAATTGATTCTTTTAAAAGTTTTGAGAATAATCCTCTTGTATTGAGAAACCAAATGAAAGAATTTGAAGAGATGTACAAAGGTAAATTCTTTCCTTTTACAGAGTCAAACTAATTCACTTTCTTCAAACCAAAGAGAAATCTCTTTTTCTGCTGATTTTTTAGTATCAGATGCATGAACTACTGTTTCATGGCAGTTTGTTTTTGTATGAATTTTTCCATATTTTCCTCTTAAATGATAAGGCTCGCAATCATCTGGATTTGTTTTTCCAATAAAATTTCTTATTTTTGAAATCGCATTTTCTCCTTCATATACAATAGCAATAACATTTTCATTTCCATGAAGCTCTCCTGTTATATGCTTAATTAATTCTTCAAAAAAAGGTTTGTTCCTATGTTCAGAATAATGCTGTTCTGCTAATTCTCTTTGAACATTAACTAATTTTAATCCAATCATTTTTAGATTTAAAAAAGACAAATCAGAAATTATGTTTCCTGCGAGTCTTTTTATCATTGCATCTGGTTTAATTAGTACTAATGTTCTTTCCATGATATTTTTATTGATATTAACTTTAAAAACTTACTTGCTTTTGTTTGAAAATGGAAGAAAATTGGATGATAGGAGATTTACATATTCATTCTAGATTCTCAAGAGCGTGTAGTACTTCGATTACCTTTGAAAATTTAGTTAAATGGGCAAAAATTAAAGGATTACATTTTCTTGGAACAGGAGATTTTACTCATCCTTTTTGGTTTAAAGAAATTGAACAATTGAGAGATAATGGAAAAGGAATTTACTATTATCAAGATTTTCCATTTATAATTACAGGAGAAATTTCTTTAATTTATACTGCAAATGAAAAAGGAAGAAAAGTTCATTTAAATTTATTGATTCCTAGTTTAGAAATAGCAAAAAAAATTCATGAATATTTAGATGAAAAAGGATTTAGAAGAGATTATGATGGCAGACCAATTTTTGGAATTTCTTGTGAGAATTTTACAAAAGATATGAAGAGTATATCTAAGGATATTGAAATAATTCCTGCACATATTTGGACTCCTTATTTTGGAGTTTTTGGAAGTAAATCTGGTTTTGATTCTTTAAAAGAAGCTTTTGGTTCTCAATTTAAAGAAATATATGCAATTGAAACAGGAATAAGTAGTGATCCTCCAATGAATTGGAGAATTACAGAATTACAGAATAAAGCAATTGTTAGTTTTTCAGATGCACATAGTTTTTGGCCATTTAGATTAGGAAGAGAGGCAACTATTTTTAAGAAAACAGATTCTTATTTAGAACTAATAAAACAAATTAGAGAAAATTCTTTTATTGGAACAATTGAAACTAATCCTGCTTATGGAAAGTATCATTATGATGGACATAGAAATTGTAATTTTTCTTGTAGTCCTAAAAAAACAAAAGAATTAAATGGAATTTGTCCTATTTGTTATCAAAAATTAACTCGAGGAGTAGATTATAGAGTTCACGAACTAGCAAAATTCCAAGAAGGATTTCAATTGCCTAATGGAAAGCTCTTTTATACTCTTTTACCCTTACATGAATTAATTTCTCTTAAAACGGGAGTTTCTATGCAAAGTGTGAAAGTTTGGAATATATATAATGATTTAATTAAAAAATTTGAAAATGAATTTAATATACTTTTGGATATTAGTAAAGAGAAAATGGTTTCCGAAAAAGTGGATTTAAAATTAATTGATTTAATTTTAAAAAATAGAAAAAATAAAATAAGAGTTAAACCAGGATATGATGGAGAGTATGGAATTGCTTTAATTGACGAGAAACAATCTACTTTGATTTAATAAATTTATAATGAGCATTATCTGTTTTTTTATTACATTTTGGACAATTTTTTTCTAGAGTATATTTTTTGCAATTTTTGCATTTTTTTAATTTCATTTTAAAAATTATTTTTCTTTTATAGAGAATTCAAATCCTAATTTTTTTGCTTTTTCTTCTATATTTTTTAGAATTTCTTTTAATTGATTGTCTGCTTTTTTTATTTCTTCTGATTCAACTTTTATAGAATATTTTCCAGCAGAGAGATATTTTATCTCAGCTTCCTTTATATCTTCTAAAAGCTCTTTTATTAAAATTAATCCGTTTGGTTTTGAGGTTTTTAATTCAATTTCTCTTTTTATTATTGCTATTTTCTTTTTTTGTTCTTTTATTATATCTAATATTTTTTTTACTTTTTCTTTATCCACAAATTTTTCTAATTTTTTTGAATTCTCTTTTGCTTCTTGAAGAAAATCAAATAAATTCTGTTCTTTTTCTATTTTATTTATTACTTCTTTTGAATTTTCTTCTAACACACTTTTTAAAATACTTTTATAGCTTTTTTCTTGTTTGTATTTTTCTAAAACTTCTTTTTTTTCTTTTTGAGTAACTCTTCTTAGAGAAAGATTAATATTTCCATTTTCAGAAATTCTTAGAATTTTACAGACAATTCTCTTTTTTGGAACTACATATTCTCTTAAATTTCTTATTCTTCCAGGAGCAATTTCACTTGTTACAATACTTCCTTCACCATTTCTTTCTATTTTTACAAATACAACTGTTCCAATTATTCTATCGACTGTACATAAAACAACATCTCCAACTTCAAGTTCCATTAAATTTAGAAATAGTTTGATGTTTTAAAACTTGTGATTTATATCTTTATTGTTTCTAATTCTAAATTTTTCTTTAGAAAGTCTAAAAATTCTTTTTCTTTTTTTTGAGAGATTATACATCCAGCAGCATTCTTGTGTCCTCCGACTTCTCCACCTATTTTTTCAATAACAGAGTTAAGTATTTCTCTAGCATTTCTTCCATTTCTTCCAACAATTCTAGAAGAGATTTTTACTTTATTTTCATAATAAGCCATTGTAATTATAATTGTTCCTTCTTCATATAAAGAGGAATTTGATAAAATACTTGCAATTGTTCCTATCATTGTATCTTTTACATGATTTTTTGCATTTATAATTACAAATTTATTTCCCAATATCTTTTCTGCATTTGAAGCATAATTTAGTCCAGAAATTAATTCTTGTTTGTATTTTGCATGTATAGCTTCTGCTCTTTTTTTTGCAGAAGGAATTTCTAAACATAGTTGCAATGCAATTGAGCTTTCTCCAAATCTAGAACATGCATTTATCTTTGCACTAAGTTCTCTAGCGTCTTCTAGTTTATTAAAGAGTTTTATTAGAAAAATATCTCCAATTATCTCTTTATTTTTTGCTTTTGGATTTCTTAGCATTATTCCTGTTACTAATTTTTCCATTTCTTCACTATTTAATTCAACTATGCTTTTGTATCTTCCATCTTTTGGAGCTAATTCCACTTCTCTAAGCAATTCTAAAACTCCTTTTATGTTACCTGTTACATTTGGAATATAAGGACTTGAAGAAAATTCAAGAGCTCTATTTATTGGACGTGTTGAGGGATAAATTAGCAATCCTCTTTTTCTTTTTATTTCTCCATCTTCTAAAATTCCATTATTAAGCTTGTCTATTTCTTTTTCAAGCATATCTCCAATCATTCCAAGAATTCCTAATTTAGCAAATTCTTTATTGCTTTCATTAAGTTCTTTGCAAAATAAATAAGTTAAGCAAGAAGCACTTATTTTTTGTTTATCATGAAGTTCAGAATTTATTATTCTTATTTTTTCTGGAATTTCAGAAATTATTTCATGATGGTCTATTATGAAAATTTCTTCTAATTTGGATTCTTTTAGATGATTTAAACTTCCAGAAGCTAAGTCAAGAAAAAGAGTTAGTTTGTTTGGCAAATCATAAATAAATTGTTCTTCTAGACTTTTTACAATTTTTAATGAGAATTTTCTATCTAATTTCTTTAATGCAGAAACCATTATTGCAGCAGCAGCAATTCCGTCTGTATCAAAATGACTTATGATTTGAATTTCTTTATCTTTTGATTTTTCTAAAAATTCTTTTGCTACAGATTTAATTTTCTCTTTTAAATTAATTTCCTCTTTTTTCATTTTTATCTCTATTTTTTAAAAATGATTATTAGAAAATTTTTAATTTTCTTTTTTCAAAATAAACTAATTATTCTTTTTTAAAGTGTTTTTTTAAATTTCTTAGTTGCGAAAACACTCTATCTCTTTCTCTTCTTGCTCTTTTATCTTGTTTATTGTTCTCGTAGTGTTTTTTTATTTTTTCTAATTTTTCTTCAATATTTTTTATATCTGGATTAATATATTTATCTCCAAGAATTTGAGATATTTTTTTATTATACTCTTTTGGATGAATTCCTTCTTTTCTTAGAATTTCTCCTATTTTTTCACTAGTTAGTCCTTTTTCAGATAGTTCTATAACTTTTTTTTCATACTCTTTTTCAGAGAGTTTTTTTGCTTTGTTTTCTTTAGACATTTTCTTATCTCGTAATGATGTTTTTTAAAGTTTTGGTAGGATTTTTAAATGAGAAAAGATTATTTAAATTATGGGAAAAGTTATAGGAATTCTTAGTTTAAAAGGAGGAGTTGGAAAAACTTCTACTGTTACTTCATTAGGGCATGCTTTGTCTAAATTTGACAAAAAAGTTCTTTTAGTTGATGGAAATTTATCTGCACCTAATTTAGGAATTCATTTGAATGTTTTAGAACCAGAAATAACACTTTCTTCTGTTTTAAAGGGAGAAGCTCATCCAAGAGAAGCAATTTCTCAATTAGAAAACTTTGATATAATTCCCTCTTCTTTATATAATAGGTCTCTGATAAATCCTTTAAAACTAAGAGATAAATTAAGCAGCTTAAAAAGAAGTTATGATGTAATTCTTCTTGATTCTCCTCCTTCTATAAATGAAGAAACAATTGGAGTTATTAATGCTTCTGATGAAATTTTTATTATCACAACTCCAGACTATTCTTCAATTAGCACAGCCTTAAAAACAGCAAGAAATTTAAAACAAAGAGGAGCTCCTTTAACTGGTTTAATTGTTAATAAATCCTATAAAAGAAATTTTGAGATTCCTTTAAATCATATTGAAGAAACAATTGATGTTCCAATAATGGCTGTTTTACCCCATGATGTTAATGTTTTAAAAGCTCAATCTAGATTTAAAACTCCTCTAGAATATAAACCAAATTCTGAGATTAGTGATGAAATTAATAGATTAGCAGCAGTTTTGTTAGGAGAAAAATCTAAACCTTTAAAATTAAAGAGTTTGTTTAAAAAAATTAAGCCAAAAAAACAAGATATTAATAGAACTATTTTCTATGAGAGCACTTTTAAGCAATAAAATTAATAGTTAACATAAATCTTATAAATTGAATATATTTCTAAATTCTATGTTCGTAAGCTCACTCGTATCAAGGCGATTTGGCAGACTCGTGAACATTGCTTAGCCCCATAGTCTAGCGGTCAAAGATACATCCCTTTGGAGGATGTGACCCAGGTTCGAATCCTGGTGGGGCTATGAAATTTTATTTAAAATTTGAACGCTCAGAAAATTAAAATTTTCTGGGACTTCAAAAATTTTTTGAAGTAATTCTGATAGAGCTATTAATGCTTATATCTTCCTCTTTTTTCAACTGCTTTTAATCTTTCAAAAACAATTTTAGAATTTTCTGATTTTTTGTAACTTTTTTCAAATTCTTTAAATAATTCTTTCCAATTTTGAAAATGTTTTGCTTCAAGAGCTTGTTTAAACAAATGAATATCTACTGCTTTATCTTCAAATTTAGAACTAATATATCCTAATCCAAAATCAATGAAGAATATTTTATTGTTTTTTAAAATCATATTTGATGTAGTTAAATCTCCATGAATTATATCTGCACCATGAAGTTTTGCAATTTCCTGTCCAATTTTATTGCAGATTAATTTTTGTTTTTTTAAAGGAAATTTGTTTAAATTATCAGAAAGTTTTTGTCCATCTATATAAGGCATTTTTATTTGAAAATTTTTTGTATTTTCATTAACTGGAAATGGAATCTTTACTATTTCTGCAGCTTTTTTTAGAAGTTTTGACTCTGCTTTTGTTCTTGATTTTCTAATTTTTTTATCAAGTTCTGCAAGTCTATAGGATTTAGAAATTCTATTTTTATAAATTATTTTATTTGAAAGAATTATTCTTGCTTCTGCACCTTGAGCTATAATTTTTGGAGTCATTACAATCTCCTAATTTTCTTTTTTCCAAACTTTTTCATTAATTTTTGCATTTGTTTTTGAGAAATTCCTTGTGAAAAATCCATTTCTGAACCGCCTTTTACCATTTCACTTAACATTTCATATTGTTTTAATAAAGTACGAACATCACTGCTATTTACACCAGAACCTTTAGCAATTCTATTTATTCTTGAGATTTGTTTTTTTAATAATTTAGGATTATTTTTTTCTTCTGGAGTCATAGACTTAATTATGTGTTCCCATTTTCTTATTTTTTCTTCTTGATTTTCCAACATTTCATCAGGAATTTTTGCATTTCCTAATCCAGGAATCATTGATTTTATTTTGTCAAGTCCTCCTATATCACTCATTGATTTAACTTGTTCAATTACATCTTCAAAAGTTATTTTTCCTTGCTCTAATCTTTTTTGCATTTCTTCTTGTTTGTCTTCTCCTGTTGCTGATTTTACTTTTTCAATCAGAGCTTTTAAGTCTCCTCTTCCTAATAATCTAGATAAAAAAGTTTCTGGATTGAATTCTTCAATATCATTTATTTTTTCACCTGTTGTTATGAAATATACTGGAGCTTTTGTTTCTGCACAGGCAGTTAAAGCACCTCCTGCTTTTGCACTTGAATCCATACGAGTAATAATAACTCCAGAAATATTAACAGAATCTTTAAATTCTTGAGCTTGTTTTTTTGCTGCTTGTCCAATATCTGCAGGTAGAACTAAAATAGATTCTGTTGGATTTATTTTTTTATTTAAAGTAATTATTTCCTTTACTAATTCTTTATCTAAATTATGTCTTCCTGCAGTATCAATTAAAATCAAATCATATTTTTTTAATTTTTTTTCAAATTTTTCCCAAGTTTTTATTGCATTATTCTCTTTTTCATCAATAAAATAGTTTAATTTGTTTTGTTCTGCTAATTGCTTTAATTGTTCTTTTGCAGCAGGTCTATGAACATCTAATCCTACTAATGCAACTTTTTTTCCTCTTTTTGCAAAATAGTTTCCTAATTTTGCAATTGTAGTTGTTTTACCTGCACCATAGAGTCCTAAAAGAAGAATTCTATTTTGTTCTTTTTTAAGTTCTAGTCGAGAATGTTCTCCTAAAATTTCTCTTAATTTATCATGTAATAGCTTAATAACATGCTCTTTTTTTTCTATTTCTTTTATTCTTTCATCTAATGCTTCTTTTTTTATTTCATCACTAATTTTTTTTATTAGAGAAATACTTACATCTGCTTCAATTAATGCTCTTTGCAAATCTCTTATAATTGAATCCATTAAATTTTTGTCTAAAAAAATAGCATTCGCTATACGATTTGTAGCTTTTCTAATTACTTCTCCGAGTCTTTCTAACATGCTTTAACTAGTAGGGAATACATTATTAAAGTTTTGTTTTTTTTCTTTTTTATGGCTAAAAAGAGGAATAGAAGTTTAAGAAATATTAAACTTCTTGGAGGAGCAAGTTTATTTAATGAAATTGGAAGTGAAATGGTTTCACCTATTCTTCCTTTTTATATTACTGCTTTTGGTGGAGGAGGAATTGCAATAGGGCTTTTAAGTGGATTAAGAGAAGGATTTTCAAGTTTGTTTAAATTTTTTGGAGGATGGTTTTCAGACAAACTAGGAAAAAAAAATCCTATTGTTTTATTTGGATATTTTTTCTCAGTTATATTTAAATTTTTAATGGGAATTGCAGGTTCTTGGCAGCAATTAGTTGGATTTATTTCTTTTGAAAGATTTGGAAAATTAAGAGATGCTCCAAGAGATGCAATGATTAGTCAAGCAACTAAAAGACATGGAAGAGATTTTGGACTTCATAGAATGATTGAAAGTATTGGAGGTTTGATTGGAATTTTACTTGTTTTGTTTTTGTTTTGGAAACTGGAACTAGGATTTAGAACAATTATTTTTGTAGCAGCAGGAATCTCTGCTTTTTCTCTTTTACCGCTTTTTTTTGTATCTGAATATAAATTTAAACCAGAAAAAGATGGATTAATAAAAGGTTTGAAAAAAATAGATAAAAGATTGAGATATCTTATTTTTGTTTTTTCTATTTTTACTTTATCTAATTTTGGACTTTATATGTTTATGTTGTTAAGAGTTAAAGAGCTTAGTGGAAGTTTAATAATTCCTATGATTTTTTATGGTTTATTTACAGTAACTTATGCTTTTTTAGCAATTCCTTTTGGAAAATTATCAGATAAAATAGGAAGAAAAAAGGTTTTAATGATGGGCTATGTTTTATTTTTGGCAGTAACTTTTGGATTTTTGTTTATTAAGAATGTTTGGTTGTTGGGCTTTTTGTTTTTAATCTATGGAACAGTTTATGCAATAACAGACACTAATCAACGAGCTTATGTGGGTGATTTATCTGGAAAATTAAAAGGAACAGCTCATGGTTTATACTATGTTTCAATTGGAATAGTGAGTGTACTTGGAGGTTTGATTGCAGGATATTTATGGGAATTAAATTATTTCACAATGTTTGCATATTTATCAGGAATAGGAATTCTTTCAATTTTTTTGTTAAATTTTGTTAAGAATCATTAAATATATTTTATTGCTTCATCAATATTCTGAGGATTTTGGCCTGAATTTATTAAATGTTCTTTTAATTCTTCTAGAGTATCCTTCTGAGATATATTTTTTTAGATAGTCTACTAGGCTTTTATCTACAGGAGAGGAATTTTCTTGAGAAGAGAATGCTTGATTTTCCTCTTTATTCTCTCTTTTTCCCAATGCTAAGATTCCCCACATTATATATATCCACACAAAACCAAATAAAGGAATTAATCTTAGCAAAATCCACCACTAAGGTTTTCCTCTACGTTTTAAAATTGCTATGAACCAACTAATTGAAAAATAAAGTGCTGTTACTGAAATTATCACAAATACAATTAAAATAACTTTATTAGATATGTTGATTAATTAAATAATATAACTTGAAATTAGTGCTATAATAATAAAGATAATTGGCTATGTAGGTTTTTTAGCCATTTTTGGAAACAGATAAATATTTACAAGAGGAATCCAAGCTAATCAGGGATTTTTTACTTTTAGTCTTTTTGCAGTTTTCATTAAGGTTAAGGAGAAATATATCTAATTTGCTATTAAAAAGATGATTAAAAAGATAAATAAAAGAATTATTGTTTGCAATAAATCAAAAACTCCAAAAACACCTCCTATTGCCCTGTTTTTTATAGCAAAAGAGATTTATAAATTTAATCTAAAGTCCTAAATCTTTAATGAATTTTTTCTTGTCAAAAACAATTATTTTATCATATTCTTGTCCAATTCCTAAATAAAGAATTGGCTTTTTAGTAATATATCCTACACTTAAGGCTGTTCCACCTTTTTCATCTATATCTGCTTTTGTTAAAACAATTCCATCAATTCCAATTGCCCAATTAAAGCTTTTTGCTTGTTCTATAACATCATTTCCTGTTAAAGATTCTCCTACAAATATCTTTAAATCTGGCTTACAAATTTTTGCAATTTTTTCTATTTCAGATAAAAGATTTTTTGAAGTGTGCATTCTTCCTGCAGTATCAATTAAAACACAATCTATAAAATTCTTTTTTGCATATTTTATTGCATCAAATCCAACTGCTGCTGGATCTGTACCATAATTTTGAGAAATAACTTTAATGTCTAATTTTTCTCCGTGTTTTTTTATTTGTTCTATTGAAGCAGCTCTAAATGTATCTGCTGCAGCAAAAACACAAGATAACTTGTTTTCTTTTAGAAATTTGGCGATTTTTGCAATGGTAGTTGTTTTACCTGTTCCATTTATTCCACAAAATAAAATAACATATGGCTCTTTTGATTGGTCAGCTAATTTTTCTTTAATTTTTTCAACTACATTAAAAGGAGAAACTAAAATTTCTTCTATAATTTCTTTAAAACAATCTTTTATTTCACTTTCTATTTCTTTTTTTAAAAATTCTCTTCCAACGATTCTTAATTTTAATTCTCTGATTATTTTTTCTGCAACTTCTAAAGCAACATTGTTTTCTAATAAAAGCATTTCTAGTTCTTCTGAATAAATTTCAAATTCTTTTTCAGATATTTTTACTTTAGATATCTTTAAACTAACTTTTTTTAGAAATCCTGGTTTTTTTATTTCTTCTAAATTTGACTCATATTTTTGCTTTTCAACATCAAATTTCATTGGAATTTTAATATCTTTGGTTTCATCTTTTTCTGTTTTTTTAGAAACTTTTTTTGTCCAATTTTTAAGCCTATTTTTGAATTTTTTAAACATGTTTTTTTAAATTAAGAGAAGTTTATAATATTAACTTTTGTTATTACTTATTATATATCTAAATTTTTATAAATGAAGAAGCCTTTTCAAGTATAGTACAAAAACTAATCTTAAAAGAAAATTCAAATGAAAGGAATATTAGTTATTATTGATGGAATGGGAGATTTACCTAATAAACAACTTAATGGAAAAACTCCTTTAGAGGCTGCAGAAACACCTAATCTTGATTTTTTAGCTGCTAGAGGTGAACTTGGACTTTTGTATCCTGTTAAACCAGGATTTATTCCTGAATCAGATGAAGCAATTGTATCTATTTTTGGAAATAGTTTAATTGCTAGTTCAAGAGGACAATTGGAGGCAAGAGGAGCTGGAATTAAATTAACTAGAGGAGATTTAGCATTGAGAGTTAATTTTGCAACAATAGATGATCTTAAATCAGGAAATATAATTGATAGAAGAGCTGGAAGAACTTTAACAACAGAAGAAGCAGAGGCTCTTGCACGTTCTTTAAATAAAATTGAACTTCCATGCAAATTTGTTTTTGAACCAACTATTCAACATAGAGCTACTTTAGTTTTTAAAGGAGGTTTTTCAGATAGTATTCTAGGAAATGATGCAACATATATTCAAGGAAAATCCTCTGTTCAAAATAAAATTAGATTGTGCAAACCAACTGATGATGATGAAAATTCTCAATATACTTCAAACATTGTAAATGAATTTTTAGAAAAAGCTTATGAAGTTTTAAAAGAGCATCCTGTTAATAAGGAGAGAAAGAAAAGAGGATTGCTTTCTGCAAATTATCTTTTAATTAGAGGAGCAGGAGTAGAAGCTCCTAAATTAAAGCAATATAGAAAATGGGCTTCTCCTAGCTATATGCCTCTTGAAATGGGATTTTCTCAAGCAAGTGGAATGAGTGTTTTTTCATTTGAATATCCTGTTTTAAAAGATTTAGATGCATATAAGAATTTGTATGAAGGATTAAAAAAAGCATGTAAGTTTAATATAAAGATATTGAAAAGAATCTACAAAAAATATGATTATGCTTATGTTCATTTAAAAGAAACTGATTTACCCGGACATGATAATAAACCTCTAGAAAAAAAAGAGATGATAGAATATATAGACAAAACTTTTTTTAAATTTATAAGAAAATTTGCTCCTCCAAATAAAATAAAAGTTGTTGTTACTGCAGATCATTCAACTCCTTGTAAACTTAAGGACCATTCTGCAGACCCTGTTCCTGTTTTATTTTATAATAATTCTAATTTAAAAGAAAAGAAATTCTGTGAAAAAGAGGCTAAATTTGGAACTCTTGGAAGAATGAATGGAAATGATTTACTTTCTAAAGTAGGATTTACTCGATAAGAGATGAAATTGAATTTTTTTTATTATAATCTGATTTGTCTGTAGAAAAAGGATATGTTTTCTATTATAGCAATTATTAAAAATAATCATATATTTTTTCAACTATGATTACATATAATGATATTTATGAAGCAGCAAGAAAAGAGAGATATTCTACTCAATTACAGCCTATTCCAAAAAACTTTGTAGAGGAAGTTTCAAATTATTTAAAAGAAAAAAAAGAGATTGCTTCAAAACAAGATGATGATTTTTCAGATGTTATTCTTAAAACAAAAAAACAACTTGAAAATGCAATAACTCTTTTTAAAGAACTAATGTTAAGAAGAAGAAAAAAGATTCTTAATTTGGTTTTAATTGCAGCTGAGACAGGAATCTCAAAACAAGATTTTGAGAATATGCTAAGATTTGAAAAGGAACTCTTTGAAGATTTTATGAAATGTATAGATTCTTCTGATAAAAAAGTTAGTGGCATTTTAAATGGAGGAAAAATTGAGAAGACAAAAAATCAATTAGTTGTTTTTATAGAAGCTGTAGATGAATTTATGGATTTAGAGGGAGGAAAAATGGGTCCTTTTGAAAAAGGACAAGTTGCAAATATTCCAAAAGAAATAGCAAAAATATTAGTTGAAGATAATAAAGCAGAATCAATTGAAAAATAGATAATTTTATTAATGAATTACACATTATTTTTTTATGCATTTAAGTCAATTAATAATAGGAATTGTTTTTATAATTGGAGGAATAATCTTAATTCCTTTAGGTTTTTTTGGAAATTTTGATGGTTCTTGGGGAGTTTTAATTTATGGATTTCCTCTTTTAATATTAGGAATCTGGATTTTATTAAATAAAAAAGAAGATATTATTGAACAAATTAAAAAATCAGGAGGTAAAAAATCTAAATGAGCAATAAAGTAATTGTGACTACTTCAACTGAAGTTCCTAATAAAAAGGTTGTAGAAATTTTAGGAGTTGTTAAAGGAAATACTGTTCGTGCCAGAAATATTGGTAGAGATCTTGGAGCAGGTTTTAAAAATCTTGTTGGAGGAGAAGTTAAAACCTATACAGATATGACTAGTCATGCTCGAGATGAAGCTTTTAATAGAATGGTTAATGAAGCAATTGATTTGGGTGCAGATGCAATTATTGGAATGAAATTTATGACTTCTATGATTTTGCAAGGTGCTTCAGAGATGTTGGCTTATGGAACAGCTGTTAAGTTGAAGTAAAATAATAAGTCTGTAGGAAGTTTAGAAATTAAATAAGCCTGCAGAGAGATTTGAACTCCCGACCCTTTGCTTACAAGGCAAATGCTCTACCACTGAGCTATGCAGGCGTAAAAATATTAGAATAATTTAGTTTAAAAAATTTCTTATTGTTTTTTATTATCTTTTTTTGATTCAGAATTGTTTTTTTCTAGTTCTTTTTCAACTTTTAGTACTCTTATTTCACAAAGAGATAAAGGATAGGTTTTTTTAAGTTTTAAACTTAAATCTTTTTGAAGCTGATTTTTTAAAATTTCCTCAAATATTTTTTCATAATCTCTAGTTTTAACGTGTTTTATTAATTCTTCTTTTGCTTTTTCTCTTAGAGCTTTTCTAACTGCTCTTGAGACTTTTCTTCTTGTTATTAAAAATGGCTTTATTCTTATTTGAGCATTTTTACAATTTGTAGAAAAAGAATCTTCAACATAATTTGTTCCTTTTCTCATCATTCTTCTGATGTAATAGGGAAGAAGTTTTATTTCTCTTGGAGTAGAAGTGGCTTTTTCTCCATCTACTTTTACTTTTAATTGAATAAGAGTATTTTTTCCTTTTAGAAATCTTGTTAAATCATATTTGATTATTCTTCCTTCTAATTCTTTAGTTTCATATGCTTGTAAAGAAGTTTCTCTTTTAAGAAGGGGCATGTCAACTTCAAAAAATTTCTTTTTTCTTTTTGCTTTAGCCATTTTATTCTTGTAATGCTTTTCCTGTTCTTTTATTTCTTCGTGAAGCTCTATATTTAGATTTTCCGCATTTTTGACAAGTATACATGATATTTGTTTTTTTAGTTGTTTTTGATTTTCTTTTGAATTTTGATACAGCTGGTTTAGAACCCCATTTTCCTTTATTTCCTATTCCGCTACTTAATCCTCTTTTTTTAGCTCTTGTTAAGGAACCTCTTGTTAAAGTTCCTCTTTTTGCGCCTGTACTAACTAACTTTATTTTTTGTTCTGTTTTTTTCTTGCAATATGGACAATATCTTTTTGTAGTCTTAGGAATTTTCATTTTATAAACTGAAAAGATAAATTGGGTTTAAAAAGTTAGTGGCTCATGACTTCACTTGGAATTGATATTAATTTGTTCTTTGTGAAATTACTCGATGGTCCCGCGCAGAATCGAACTGCGATTACTTCCACGTCAAGGAGGCGTCTTAGCCACTGGACTACGGGACCATAAAGACAACTAAGTTTTTTACTAAACTTTCCTTTAAAATAAGATTCTTTTCAATTTTATTCTATTTCTAGAAATATTTAAATATACTGATTAATAATTTTATATATGAGAAAAGGGGCATTTACTGGATTTTTGGTTTATTTGATATTTGGAATTTATCTTCTTAATATGGCTTTAGAATTTCTTCCTCTTCCAGAAACTTTTTTAAAAGCAGATAAATGGATTATTTTAATCTCTTCTGTTTTAATTTTTATTGGTGCAATAAATTATTTGAGAGTTATTAATGCTAAAAACTATAGAGTTCACAAATTTAGATAATTTTTTTAATTTTTAAGCTACAATTTTTTCTTTTATTTAAAATTACTTAGTAAGTTACTTATTAAATAAGTAATTAATTAAGAAAGATTTATATATTGCATTTTTCTTTAAGAAATAAAGGGTTGAAGGAGAAATTTAAGGTGAAAAAATATTTGCTTCTAATAGAGGATGAAAGACTTTGGAAAAGATTTAAAGAACTTATTAAAAAAGATTTGAATACAGAAATTTTAGAATTAATAGACAAAAAAATAAAAGAAGAGGAAAAAAATGCAAAATAAAGGACAAGTCACGATTTTTATTATTTTAGTAATATTAATTGTTGCAGGAGTTGCACTTTTTTTAATATTTAGAGAGCCTTCTTCAATTACAAAAGTTCCAAGTTCTATGAAACCTCTTTATACAAGTTTTTTATCTTGTTTAGAAGAAGATACTTTAACAGGAGCAGATATTTTAATGAATTCTGGAGGATATATTGAAATGCCCGAATTTGAACCAGGTTCTCCATATATGCCTTTTTCATCTCAACTTAATTTTTTAGGAAATCCAATTCCTTATTGGTATTATGTTTCTGGAAATAATCTTGAGAAACAACAGATTCCATCTAAAAAAGAAATGGAAAATGAATTAGGAAATTTTATAGAAAATAGAATTTTATCTTGTTCTTTTGAAAGTTATTATGATTCAGGATATGAAGTTTTATTGGGAGAGCCTAATGCTGATGTTATAATAAATGATAAAGACATTGATGTAACTTTGAATATGGATTTAACAATTAATAGGGGAGAGAATAGTGTTAGAGTAAGAGAGCATTTTTTGTCTGCGAATTCTAATTTAGGAAAGTTATATGATTCTGCAATAAAAGTTTATAAAGAAGAACAAAAAGAACTATTTTTAGAGGAATATACTATTGATGTTTTGAGATTGTATGCGCCGGTTGATGGTGTTGAAATTAGTTGTTCTCCTTTGATTTGGAATGCTCAGGAGGTTTTTGAAGAATTATCCGAAGCAATTGAGATTAATATTTTGTCTTTAAAATCAAAAGGAGCATCTGATGATTATTTTGTAGTTGATTTACCAATTAATGAGAATGTGAGATTTTTAACATCTTCAAATTGGCCATCTAATTTTGAGGTAAATCCTTCTGAAGGAATGTTTCTTATTTCAAAACCTGTTGGAACTCAATCAGGATTAGGAATTTTAGGATTTTGCTATGTTAATTATCATTATGTTTATGATGTAAAGTATCCTGTACTAATTCAGGTTTATGAGAATGATGAAATTTTTCAATTTCCAGTTGCAGTTATTATAAGAGGAAATAATCCAAGAGAACCTCTTTCAGGAGAGGCAGTTGCTCCTGAAGATTCTAGTTTTTGTGAAGATGCAAGCACTTTAGTAAGAGTACACACTTATGATTCTAATCTAGTTCCAGTTTCAGCAGATATTTCTTATGAATGTTTTGGAAATACCTGTGATTTAGGAAAAACTTCTCCTGAAGGAGTTTTAGAAACAGAATTTCCTCAATGTGTAAATGGTTATGTTCTTGCTAGAGCAGAAGGATATTCAGATTATAAAACAATTCTTTCTGTAGTAGATGGAGGAGAAATTTATCTTATTTTAAATAGACTTTATGACAAAAAAGTTAATTTAAGATTAGATGGTTCTAATTATAATGGAGAAGCAATAATTAATTTTGTTTCAGAGGATTTATCCAAAACAATAATTTATCCAGATACAAGAAGTGTTGAATTAAGCGAAGGAGACTATAATGTGAGTGTTTATATTTATCAAAACTCCTCATTGAGTTTATCAGAACAAAATTATGAACAATGTGTGGAGATTCCAAGTCCTGGAATTGGAGGAATGCTTGGATTTACTCAAGAGAAATGTTTTGAAGTTAGTATTCCACCTCAAATTATTTCTAATGCATTAGCAGGAGGAGGAGAAGTAAATTATTATATTACAGAAGAAGAACTTAGAAACTCAGAAACAATTGCAATAACTGCAGAGAGTCTTCCAAGACCAAGTTCTCTTGAACAATTGCAAAAAAATCATTTATTATTTGAAACTAAAGATTTGGGGATATTTTTTATATGAAAATAAATAATAAAATTTTAGGAAGAATAGGATTTTTAATATTAGGAATTCTTTTATTTAGTTCTTTTGTATCTGCTTATTATCAAACTAATTATGTTCAATATGGGCCTTATGATAGAGTTGATTCTTTTAATTTAAATAAAATGTTTGATGATAGAATGTGTCAGACAGGACAAGATTTTATTTTTCAAATATCTCCTTTAGGTTGTGAACCTGCAGTTGTTAGAAGTGATTTGTTAGAAGAACAAAATGTTTATGTTTATTGTCCAATTTCTGCAACTCAAATTAATCCTTTAATAGATGTAGATGCAATTAATATGATAACTATTACTGGAAAATATCCAAAAGAAGTTGCGACTGTTGGATTTCATCCTGCTGAAGCAGCTTTAAATCCTTATCAAAATCAATTAAATCAACCAGTTTTTTTACAGAATATTGGCTATGCTGTTATTGTTTTAAGAAGACAACCAAATGAATCTGCAATGCCTAATTATGTTCAAGGAAATCTTACTGCTAAAATTCGTTATGATATTAGAAATGCTTTTGGAGTTGGACAGTCTCAATTTTATCTTCCTGTTTTAAATGAAGAAGATTGGAATTCAAGATATAAGCAGTATAGTTTTTGGGATGGCAGAGGCTATTTAAGGGCAGAAGGAGCTTATGATAATTCAGCAAAAATATCTATTTATTCTGATAGATATAGAAGCGGGTTTTTAGGGCAAGGAGATGATAAATTATTGTATTCTAGTGTTGATTTAAAAGAGGGAGAAACTTCAAGAAAACTCTATATTCCTGGATTTGATTTTTGCTTGGCTACAATGCAATTAAAATTAGATAGTCTTCAAAATCCAGATACCACAGCAAGATTAAGAATAAATGGAAATCCAATTGAACTTTTAGATGGAGAGAAATTTTTAGATGGAAATTGTAGAATAAAAAGATTAGAAGAGCAAGGAATTAATTCAGAGGTTGAATTTGTTTGTAAAGAAGATAGAGATGGATTTCATACAGGAGATATTAATTTAAGAATAACTCCAAATATTTCTTTAAGTGTGAATGGTGAAGAGAAAAATGTTCAAATAGGAGAGTATTTAGGAGTAAAAAATAAAAAAGGAACTAAAAAAATATTCTTGGCTTATGCAAATACTGTTGGAGAAACAAATGATGAAGATGATTTATATGTTTATTTAATTGCTATTCCTGAGAGAAAGCATCCAAGTGATAAACTAACTCTTGATGAAATGGAAAATGCAAAAAAAATAGCACAAGAGATTTATGGGCAAACAGATTTTCAAAGAGATGGAAATGTCTGGAATTTCCTTAAAGAAGTTGGAGAATTTTCTTTAGGAGCTTCTTCTAAATTTTGGGAGTGGTTAAGTGATGGAGAGAGTTTTAGAGGAATTAGATATGGATATTCTAAAGAAGTTTTTGGGAATTTAGAAATAGATGTCCTTGGATTTTCAGAATCAGGAGATATGCTCTTATCAGAAGAAATTCAAGAAAAATTTGACTTAGCAGTTGAAGATTATAGAGAATTAATTAATAGTTATTCTAATGAGGAGAATAGATATGCAGAAAATACTCTTGGAGAACAATCTTTGTATGAATTAATTGAATTATCAAATGAGTTAAATCAAAAAAGAACTTTAAGAGAGTTGTGTGAAGAATTTGAAGAAAGATATCCAGGCTCTAGGAAGTCCTTAGAGAGTTGTAATAATAAATTAAAAGTTTCTAGTTCAACTTCTTCTATTACAGAAGTTTTAATTGATGGAAGAATTTATTCAATATCTTTTGAAGATGTTACTAATCCCTCTGAAGAAGAGTATAGTGCAAAAATTAGAGTAGATTATCCTTCTGAAACTGGAAAAAGTTCAAAGATATACACTCTTACAAAGAATGATCTTATTTATTTAAATTCTGCTGAAAATGAGTATATTATGTTAGAGGATTTAAAAGAGAATTCTGCAAAACTTAAATTAAATATTAAATCAAACACAGAATTTGGAGATATTTTAAGAGATAGAAGTGAAGAAATTTCTCTAAATTCTCCTGAGTCTTTTAATTCAGGATATACTCTAACTCTTACAGAAGTAAAATTAAAACAAGTTGCTAAGGTTTCAGTAATTCCAAATATTGATTATTCTAGTTCAAATGCTTCTTTTAATTTTAGAGTAAATATTGATAAAAGAGATATTAAATTATCTCCAGAAGTAACTCAAGAAAAAATAAAAGAATTAGATAAGAAAATTGAGCAATGGGCTGGAATTTCAGATGCTCTTGGAAAAATTGTAAAAACAATGAAAACTGCTTGTTTAGTGACAAGTGCTTATTTGAATATTAAAAATTATATTGAAAATGTTGGTGGAAAAGGAATTGCAAGAGATTTAGTTATGAATGGAGACCAGGGATGGTATGATAAATGTAATGAATTAGTTGCTCAAGGAGGACCTTATTCTAGTCAAGAAGAGTGTTTAATTGAGAATTCAGATAAAATTGATAAAGATGTTAATGATTTATATGGAATAATGGAAAATCAGCAAACTGAAATAAAGAGAATAGAAGCAAAATATACTGAAGGAGGAGAGCTTCTTTCTACAGATTATGTGAATACTGAAAAATTTGCAAATGATTATTCTGAAACAGTGAAAGCAAATATAATTAATTTAGAAAGTGTTTTTAATTTGGATGGAACTTTATCAGATCCAAGGGCAAAAGGAGAAGACATAAATCTTGAAGATATAAAAACAATTATTTCTTCTGATTCAGCATTTAGAAAGGGAAAATATAGTGTAGAACAATTAAGAGATATTGATTTGTATTCTAGAATTCTTATAAGTGATGCTTCTGAAGAAGTTAAAAAAATGGCAGAAGATAATTTGTACTCGACTTTGTTAGATGTTCAGGTTAATTCAAGAAATCAAGCACTTCAATTTTCTGCAACTGACTCTTTAAATCAAAATTCTGCATTATTTAATGTTGCATTTAGTCTTGTTACAGATAAAGATTCAAAAACAGAGATTTATAGAGGAGGAGAGACTACTGCTAATTTTGGAAATATTGAAAAGGGAACTCCTATTCAAGGAGTAATTTATAATTCACAAGATTATATTTTAGGATTAAGAAATGTAGATGGAGAAAATTATGTTATAGAGAATATTTATTCTTCTCAAGGTATGCTTATAGAGAATTCAGAGCTTTTAGAAAATATAACAAAAAGAATTGGCTCTTTTGTTAGCTACAGTGAAAACTCTTATAAAAATTCATATTCAAATCCAGAGATTAGATATTATGAAACTGCTCCATATAAAGGATATCCTGCAATTGTTCCTTTTGATTTGCAAAAGGGATGGTATGCTGCTGTTCAGCAAATTGGAGGAATTGCTGCTTATAGTGAATCAGGAAGAGTAGAAACTTATTATTTGTGTAATGTAGGAAGAAATGGAAAAGAAGAAAATATTGGAGGAGATGATATTTGTCGTTCTTTTGTAAATATTCAGCAAGATAAATCAAATTCTTTTCCTGGAATTGATAATCCTAGTGAAGTAACTTCTTTATTAAGAAAAGCTAGTTATGCAATTCAAGAGGCTCAAAGAGCATATAGGTCAGAAATAAAATCAGTAACAATTAATAGAAATAACATTAAAGTAGGAAATCCTGCTGTTGATTTGCCTGGAATGAAATGTCAAGATTTTATGTCTCCAAAAGATTGTAATATTTTGTTTAATGTGTGTGACCCTGTTATTTGCCCTCCAAGTAGATGTAATTTTGGAGGAAATTACTATGTTCAAAATGTTATTCAATCAGGAATTTTTGGAAGTATTGCTCTTTGTCTTCCAAATGCTAAAGAAGGAATAGTGGTTCCTGTTTGTTTAAGTGGAATTTCTGCAGGAGTAGAGGGTTTATTATCTGTTTTTCAATCTTATAGAGATTGTTTACAAGAGAGTTTAGATACAGGACAAACAGTAGGAATTTGTGATGAGATTCAAAGTATTTACTTTTGTGAATTTTTCTATAATCAAGCTATTCCTATTGCAAAATTAACTATACCTCGTTTAACTGAATTAATTGTTGGAAAAGGTGCAAGGGGTGGGGGAGAGTATTTAGGTGTTACAGATGCTTGGCAAAGAGCTCAATCTTCTGTAGAATATTTTGCACAATATTATGCAGCAAATTCATATAAAGCATTTAAACAAAGAACTATTGAAGGAGTAGGACAAGAGATTATTTGTGACGGTTTCTTATCTCTTCGTTATCCAAATGGTGGAGGAGTTTTAGATGCTCTTACAACTCCTGATTCTCCTGTGCAATTTTATGCAAAGTTTGATGAAATACCTTATACAAGTGTAACAAATCCTCCACAGTCAATGTATAAAGTTTATTATCATATTTATGCTGGAAAAGATACTGGAGCATATTATAAAATTTATTTTAGAGGCAGTCCAACTAGTTCTTTTTATCAAGATACAGGATATAGTATAGATGTTGCTACTGGATATGCCCCTAAAGGAGAGTATGTTTCTAATACAAAAGAGTTTGTTGCTCCAGCAGGATATAGAGAATTATGTGTTAGAGTTAATAATCAAGAAGAGTGTGGATTTTCACCAATAACAACTAATTTTGCAGCTAATTATGTTAGAGATTATTATGTAGCTAGTCAAGTTAATAATACAGAGATTACAACAGAAAAACAGTGTATTTCAGGAACTTCTAGTTTATCTAGTTTAGTTAATTTGAATCTTCAGGCAGGTGTAGAAAATGCTCTGAATCCTGAAATTTATAATTCAGGAATAATAAGAATTTGTGCAACTGAAAATCCAGGAATAGGAACAGATGCAAATGCAGAATCAGAGAATTCTCGTTGGGTTGAAGTAGGTTATTGTGGAAATTCTAATCTAAAATGTTGGTTAGATACTTTAAGTGTGGAGAATTCAATTGATTTTCAAAATATTGAAGATGATGTTTTACAAACAGTTAATAAAAATTATCAAGATATTTTAACTTCAGATGGTTATGCTTCTAAAGAATTTATTGAAGGAGAAATAAAAGAAATTGAAGATGAAACTTCTGCTAGTGAGAAAATCAGTTTAGTTAATTCAGTTATTGAACAAGTGTTTTATAATGACCAAAAAGCAACTTTAATTTATTTAAGGGCAGGAGCATATGGAGAACTTGCTAAGATATTATTTGGAGAATATATACAGAATCTTAAAAAAGAGTGTGATTTAGGAGATGAGAAATGCGAAGGAAGCAAGATTATGAGATGTTCTAACGAATTTAAGTGGTATATGCTTACTGATTGTGCTACTACAAATAGGCTTTGCACAATTGGAGAAAGTGGAAATCCAATTTGTGTTACTTCAGAAGAAGCAGAGCTTAGTGAAAATGAAAAATTGTTGCTTATTTTAGAAGAGCAAAAGCAGGAGTTAGGATGGAATAGTTGGGAAGATGTTAGAGCTGATTATTCAAGTGAATTTAATTCAGCAGAAAGAAATATTGTGACAAATGCAGATAGTTGTAGTGATTGCGGAACTGGACTTTTTAATACATGTAATAAAGAGGAATGTGTTGCTATTGGTTTTAGATTGAGAGATGTTTTGGGCAAAAATAAAATGTGTGTTCATACTGGACTTACAGGATGTGAAGAAGTTATTTTAGAAGGAGTAACTGAACCTGCTCAGCTCTCAATTTCTCAAATAAATGTTCTAGAAAAAGCAGCAGAATTAGAAGGAAGAATTGTAGAAGATAATATTAATTGTTTTGAATCAGCTAATTCAGTTTATGAATTTTCTGAAGTAGAATTAAGCAATTGTATTTATTCTGATACAATTGGAAGAAATTATAATTCAGTTGGACAAATAATTGATGGAAATATCTTTAAAGTTGCAAATTATCCTGAAAAATGTATTGTTAATAATGGACAAGAAAACCTTCTTCAAGAAATTAAATTAGATAATTTAGGTAAAGGTTATTTAATCTCTTATATGTATGGACAAGAAAAAGCACCTCATAATGCAATTTTTATTCAATGGATAGATAAAAATTCAAGAAGGGCACAATTATTTGATTGGAATGGCCCAAAATTATATTCTGGAGAAAAAGATAGTGCCGGAAATATTTGCACTTCTGAAAACTTTAAACCAGATGAGATTTATTGTAAAACTTTTAGATATTATACAGAGTATTTAACAGACGATAGACATCCTGTTTATATGTATTGGAAACCAGAACTAATGAGTAGTTCTTCAAATCCTTTAAATTTAAATGAAAATAAATTAATTAATTACTGTGGATATGAAGTTTATAATTATGAATATGAAGATTATTCCAGCTTTTTATTAGGCAATAATATTGTAATTTCAGATATCAATTGTAATAATATACACATTACCGATAATCAT
Organism: Candidatus Pacearchaeota archaeon; assembly: GCA_017609755.1. GTDB lineage: Archaea > Nanobdellota > Nanobdellia > Pacearchaeales > GW2011-AR1 > JAFCEV01. The sequence goes on along the minus strand of JAFCDI010000002.1, from coordinate 5,065 downwards.
TTTACTCAAATCCACATCATCGATAAACCCATTAGTGATTTAACTAATCTTGTAAAACTTACTGAATTGGAAGATTTAAGATTGGTTAATAATGGTCTTTCAGATGCCTCACAATTAAGTAATCTGGAAAATTTAAAAGTTTTATATTTAACAGGAAATGATTTATCTTCTTTACCTGATTTAACCTCTTTTAAAAATTTAGAATTTCTTGACTTAGATGACAATAATTTTAATAAGCTTACAGATATTACCTCTAATCTTCCTTGGAGTTCTTTTTTAAACATACCTCTTAAACTTAATAGTTTATCAATTCAGAGAAATTGTATTTCAGAAACAAAAGAAATTTTTGAAAAAGCTCTTTCTTTTAGAGCAAAACGTTACTTTTATCTTGGGAACCCCAGAAGTGATTGTTAAAATATTTTTACAATTAATGAAAATAGAATATTTCTAAAGCTTTTTATATTAGTAATTTATTGTAATTTTATTCTTTGGCTTTTTGTGCGGAGATGCCGGAGTGGTCAAACGGGTCAGGTTTAGGTGAAGAATGTTTGCGAGAGACAATTTGTCTTAATAACGCGAGAAAGCTTCTGAAAATCCTGATGGCTTAGTGCCTACTTAGGTTCGAATCCTAATCTCCGCATTTTAGGATTCGATTAATCTTTTTAAAAGAATAAGGAAGATTATGCAAAGGAAACCTTGGTGTCCTCGCTTTGAATCCTAATCTCTGCATGCCATTACGCATAGACATCGCGATACACTGAATAAATTTATTTAGGATTTCCATTGCAGAGGGACACTCCCTTTGCAAAACCCCCTTAATCTGTTGTTTTTGAGAGTTATTACTAATCTTTAAAAAAGAAAAATATTACAAAAGTGCTTATGAAAGAGGAAATATTAAATCAATTAGTAATTTTATTGTTTGTTTTAATTATATTTTTTCTGATTAGAATTTTTCTTTCAAGTAATTTATTAGTTTGGCTTCTCTTATTTTTAGGAGTTTTTAGTTATTTAATATATTTTAAAATTATAGATTTTAAGATGGAAAAAGAGCATTCAAAAAAAGCTCTTAAAATAAAAAATAGACAGAATATAAGAATTGATTTTTGGAATTAATTATTTCTTTTTACTTAATTCTTTTTCTTTTTGTTTTATTTTTTCTTCTAGATTGAGTTTTTCTATTAATTCTTTGTATCGGTTTCTAATTGTTACTTCTGTTATTCCTGCTATATCTGCAACTTCTCTTTGAGTCTTTTTTTCATCATTTATTAAAGCTGCAACATACAAAGCTGCTGCAGCAATTCCTGCAGGACCTCTTCCAGAAGTTAATTCAACATTTTCTGCTTGTTGTAATACTTTTAGAGCGTCGTTTTGAGTTTTTGGAGAGAGTCTTAATACAGAAGAAAATCTAGAGATGTAATCTTTTGGAGAGCTTTGCTTAACTTTAATTCCTAGTTTTCTTATAATAAATCTATAAGTTCTTCCTATTTCTTTTCTTTCTACATCAGAAGCAGTTGCCATTTCATCTAGAGTTCTTGGAATATTATAAGAACGGCAAGCAGCATATAAACAAGCAGCTATAACTGATTCCATGCTTCTTCCTCTTACTAGTCCTCTTTGCAGTACATAATTATATATTCTTGAGGCTTCATCTCTTACAACATTTGGAAGATTAAGATAAGAAGAAATAACTCTTAATTCTGCCATAGCAAGTCTTAGATTTCTCTCAATTGACGTTGAAACTCTTTCTTGCCATTTTTTTAATCTTAGAAATTTTCTAGTTGATTTAGGATCTAATTTATAGATATCTGAGATTTCACCAACATTTGTAGTCAATCCCTTATCAAACTTTTGCATACTTATTGGCGCTCCACCTCTTCCTTTTTTCTCTCCTTTATCGAATTTTCCCTGCAAATCTATTCCTGTGTCCACCATCTTTTCTTCAATAACTAATCCGCAGTCATTGCAGATTACTTCTCCTAGATGAGGGTCATAAGTGACATTTATACTGTCACATTCAGGACATTTTTTTATAAAAACCATATCAGAATTTTGTTATTATAAAGTTTAATACAAAGGTTTAAAAAGCTTTTCCCTTTATAAAGCTTTGGTTTTTTGTAGTCATAAAAAGGAGCAAAAATCTAATTATAAATTTTTTAATTTTTTGTTATATCTTTTTTTAGAAAAATTCCTCTAAGAACTACAAGATAAGCTTATCCTCTTATTATTGCATTATTATAAGACCTATTAGGATTACTGCTTACTGCAACTATTTCTTTTTTTCCACTTATCGCTACATAAACGATTTGTCCATGAATAAGGTTTTTTTTATCTTCTTTTACTTGACTTGCATAAGGGTTTTCTTCTGACATAATTTCATTAATATTAATTTGTTTTTAAGAATTTAGATATTAAATTATTCAATTAGAATTCCATTAATCATTGATTCTTGAGAAGGACGATTTGTTATTTTTACTTTTCCAAGTTCTGTTTCAACAATTGTTCCTTTAGTTAGAATATTTTGTCTTGCTAGAAATCGATTTGAAGGAGTTTCAAGCACATTCTTAATCTCAACTTTTTTTACTTTATTCTTGTCTTTTACATTTACAAATTTTCCTTTAAGCATGAAATTTCTTTTGTTTCCTCCTCTAACTCTTTTGAATTTTCTTTTTTCTTCACCTAATTTTACTATTTTATTTTGTCCTCTTCTCTCATAGGACTTTTTCTTTCTTCTCTTGATATATTTTCCGCCTGAAATTTTTTTTCCTTTTTTGCTAACCATGGTAATTAATTCTCATTTTTGTTTATAAATTGTTCGGTTATTTGATTTTATAGTAAGTTTTAAAAACAGGAATACAATAATGAATTTATGGTTAATGGAATTGAGAGGCCTTTGGATTTGTTGAACAATTCTAAAGGTAAAGAAGTTTTAGTGCATTTGAAAGGAGACAAGCAGTTTGTGGGGACTTTGTTAGCTTTTGATATCCACATAAATTTGGTGTTAGATAACATCAAGGAAATGCAAAACAATGAGGTGAAAAGAAATCTTGGATTAACCTTTTTACGAGGAGATACTATTATTTTTATATCTCCTGCTTCAACTGCATTGAAAAAAGAATAAGCGTTATGCCTGTTGATTTTCGCTAGGCGGAATTCTTGACAGCTTATTATTAGAGGTAACTAAAGGTTAAATTATTAAATTGCTTTCTCTTTTATAAATTAGATTAAAACAATTAAATATAATTTTTAAGAGATAGAAAAAATGGATAAAATAAAAATAAACTTTTTAGGAACAGCAGCACAGATTCCTACTGCTAAGAGAAATACTTCTGGAATCTTAATTACTTATAAAAATGAGAATATTTTAGTTGATTGCGGAGAAGGAATTCAAAGACAATTTAGAAAAGCAAAAATAAATTTAGGAAAAATAACTCGAATTTTATTAACTCATAAACATGGAGATCATGTTTTTGGATTGTCTGGTTTATTAAGCACTCTGAATTTTAGTGATTATAGAAAAACTCTTTATATTTATTGTCCAAAAGGAATGAAAAAATTTTTAGAGGATTTTTTAAAAGCAGGAAAATTTGAGGAAAATTATTCCTTAAAAATACAAGAGGTTTCTGGAAAATTTTTCGAAACAGAGGATTTTTATTTAGAAGCAGAAAAAATGGAACATGGAACTCCAACCAACGCATATAATTTTATTATTAAGAATAAATTAAGAATTGATAAGAAAAAATTAGCAAAAGCAAAAATACCTTCTGGACCTTTGCTTTCTAAAATTCAACAAGGAAAAAATGTAACTTATGAAGGAAAATATTTCTAAATTTGTTAAAAATGCGGATTTACTTGTTTGCGAATCTAGTTTTAGTTCGAAAAATTCTAAAGAGGCAAAAGAGCATTTACATCTTACTGCTGAACAAGCAGGAAAAATAGCAAAACAAGCAAAAGTTCAGAAACTTATTTTAACTCACATTAGTCAGAGATATGAGCAGAATATTCAGGAATTATTATCTGATGCAAAAAAGCAATACAAAAATACAACTATTGCTAAAGATTTTGATTCTGTAGAATTGGATTGAATTTTTAATAATTCTAAATTAAAATTAAAAGCGGAGGGTGGGACTCGAACCCACGAAAATCTGCTCTGCAGGCAGACGCAGTAGCCGCTGTGCCACCTCCGCAATGCCCTGGACAGGATTCGAACCTGCGACCTACTGCTCTCTTCCTCTTTTGCATCTTTTAAATATTAGATACAATAGCTAGAAGGCAGTCGCTCTATCCAGCTGAGCTACCAGGGCATATAAATTAATATTCAAAGAAGTATTTAAAAGGTTTTGTTGTGCAGTTTTAAAGTTTATTTGTCTGCTTTTTTACGAAATCTTCTTTCTATTGCTAGAAGAATAGCTGTTCCAAAAACAGCGATAATAAAAATATAGCTAATTTTACTATTTTTTAAATAGCCTAATATTGCTTCGTGATTTTCTTGATCTGGACTTATTCCTCCTGTTAAACCACTTCGACTTGTAGAGCTTTCATCAATTGCTCCTATTGCCTCTCCTGTAAATCCTTCACTAGAAAGAGGAACCTCTCTTTTTGAAAAAAGAATTTCTCCATTCACAATTACTTTTAGATTATAAGTTCCTTTAGGAGCAACTAATTTAAAATTTTTGGATTCTCCAATATTTAAATCTAAAGTTTGTTCTTCTCCAACATATTCTCCAATAACTATTTGAATAGGCTTAATATAACGAGTATTACCTAAATTGGTTATTGTAAGAAGATTTTCTCCTAAAGCAAATTCAATATTTTCATTTGCATTTATAAAGAATATTCCTGTTGTTGAAATATCTCCATATTTTGCAGTTATTATTCCTTGTCCAAAAGTAGCCCTCTCAAAATAAATTGAGACTAATTCATTGGAATTTATTGTTTCTTTTATTTGATTTTTTGAAGAATCTTCTAAGATAACTTCTACTCTGTCATAAACTGGATTGTTATTTTCATCTAAAAGAGAAACTTTTAGAGTGATTGGTTGCCCTGAATCAAAATTTTCAGAAGTAGT
>JAFCDI010000010.1 GCA_017609755.1 Candidatus Pacearchaeota archaeon | reverse complement strand
GTTCGAATCCGAGTGGGGCTATAATCTTTTCGAATTCGAACGCTTAGAAAATTAAAAGTTTCTGAGACATTCAAAATGAACATTTTGAAGTAATCCAAGTGAGCTATGTTTTAGAAACATTTTTATACTTTCTGGACTTTTTTCTCTCATGGCAGTTGGGGTGACACTTTTGGTTGTTGCAATTTTGATTATTGCTATTTGGATAATTATTGAAGTTAAAAGATTTAAACACAAATTATTTGCAATTTTTCTAATAATTTTGATTTTGTTTACTTATCTTAGTTTTACTTCTGTTTTAAAAGGAAAAGATATAAATTTGAAATCTATTGAAGGCCTACAAGAAGCGAGTTCTTTATATTTATCTTGGCTAGGCTCGATATTTGGAAATTTAAAATCAATTACAACTCATGCAATAGATATGGATTGGAAATCTATTAATGAAACATCTACTTAGCTGAGTAATATTTATAAATAAGAAAATCTTAATAATATAGTATAATGGCAAAGAAAAAAAGAGGAAATAAAAAAGAAAACACTTTAAAAATAGTTAAGAAAGGACTTACTAGTTCTAAAAAAATTAATATGGTTTTTAGAAGATTTTCATTTTTTCTTATATTTTTTGTATTGTTTTTAGTTTTGAATTTGGCAACTTCAGACGAGCTTTGGAGCAATTTTTTTGTGTTAGGAGAATGGATTTTTGGACTTATTGCTGTAGCCCTATTAATTGTTCTATTGATTTTATATTTTCTTAAAATAATGAAGAAATAGATTTTTATATTTTAATTTTCTAACTTAGCTGTGCCTCAGTAGCTCAGTTGGTTAGAGCGTTACCTTGGTAAGGTAGAGGTCCTGAGTTCAATTCTCAGCTGAGGCTTACTATAACTTTATAAACACTTTTTATTAATTTGAAGAATGGAAAAAGAAAATAATTTAGATTTTCTAAAGAAAGAATACGAAAAAATACAGAAAAAACACCATCTTCCTAGTTTTAATGAGATTAATGAAGATTTTTCTATTGAAAAAATAGACTCAGAAGAAATTGAATTATTAATAAGAGAAGTAAGGAAATTTATTGGAGATAAGCTTTCTGGATATATGAGGCTTACTGAAGCGATTTTAAATCCAATGAATGTTCAGATGTTTGTTTATTCACTAATAAAATCTTTGAGTCCTTCTGATAAAGATAAACTAAAGGAAATTTATAAAGAACTTTCAAAATTAGAACTTAGATTTATTGAATTAGATATTCAGTATTCTGAAGAGAAAGAAGCTACTTTTATTAAAGATGCTTTTTCTAATTGGCAGAAAATGAAAAAGGATTTATTAGAAATATTAGAAAACGCAAATAAGAATTGGAATACTAAAATAAAACCAAATAGTAAAGATTATTTTGGATAGATTAATCAAACTCTTTAAAGATTTCTTCTAAATCTATTTCTAAAAGAGAAATTGGCATTTTTATTTTCCAATTTTTCAATATTTTTGGATGTATCTCTCCTAGAAATCCTATTGCCTTATTATTAAAATTAATTTCTCCAACTCTTCCTTCTATAAAATAAGGTGGGAAATTCTCTCTTTCTTTAAATTTTATCTTTAAATCTAGCATTCTAAAAAGATATTCTGTAATTTGTCTAATTTCTGTAAAGTTTCCAGGTGCTAATGCAATTGAAAGTTTTTCTTTTTCTTCTGGATTAAAAACTTTTCCTATTTCAAAAATTCTTTGAGGATATTCTGCATCTATATTTTTTGATAGATTTTTTAATAAATAGGCAGTTAAATTCTTTCTTAAAATATCATATTCTGTTTTTGATTCTTCAATTTCTAAATAACCTACTTCTTGCTTTTTGGGAATTCCCATATTTTGAAATTGATCTCTTTTATTTGTTAAATGATAGTTTGAAACTTCTAATAAATTTAATCCAATCAAAATTTCAGCTATTTTTCTTTTTATAATTTCATTTTTATTTTCTTCTGAAATTGTAGCTACTTTTGGAATTTCTGGAATAAATTTTTCATATCCATATGCAATTGCTATATCTTCTATTAAATCTACTTCATGTAAAATATCTGTTCTCCAAGCAGGAATTGAAACTATTTTTTTAGAATAGTCATATCCCATTTTTTCTAGCAAAGTTTTTAGTTGTTTCTCATTTAGATTTAATCCTAGAAGCTGATTTGTGTTTTCCAAAGAGATTTTTCTTTTTTCAGGAGTTAGATTTGGAGTAGTTATTTTCTTTTTATATTTTAATTCCATTGCATATATTTTTCCACCTCGTTCAGCGAGACTAGTTACAATTATATTGAGACATTTCTTTAATATTTTTAAATCAAATCCAGAGCATTCTATAAAAACTTCTTTTGTTTTGTTAGATATTTTTCCAGTTAGATGAGAATTTATTATAGGAGGCATACTGAGAATATTCTTCTCTGCATCTTTAAATATTGGAAATTTTGGTTTTCCTGATAAAAGAGAAGCATATTCTTTTCCAGCAGGATGTTTTTCTAAAATTTGAATTCCAGACATTTCTTTATCTTCTTCTAAAGGTTGAAATAAGATTTTATCTGGTTCTAGAGCTTGAAAAGTTATTGGAAGTTTAATTTTTTCTAAAGGATAAATTCCTATTGCTATTTTTTTTCTATTTCTTCCTAAAGTATTATGGAGTTTTTCTTGAATATCTATTATCTCTTTTATTTTTTCATCGTTTAAATTTAATTTTTTTACTATTGCACAAGCAGTGTAAGGACGGATTTTTTTAACAGAGGAATCAATTATTACTTTGTAATTTTTTTCTGGTTTATTTATTTGATATTTTTTTAATCCTGTTTTTTTTCCTAAAAATCCTAGAAAAGCTCTTTTGAAGCCAGAATAAGAAAGTAAATCAGGCCTATCTGGAAAAATTTCTAGTTCTATTTCTTTTTCATCAAAATCTTCTAAAGTTGTTCCAAAAAGAGCAATTCTTTCTTGCATTTTTTCATCTAATTTTCCTATATCTTTTTCAAACGATTCTCTTGGAATTTTTATATTTGCCATTTTTTATTTTATCCAAAATTTCATTTTTCTTATTTGATTTAAATCATTTTTGTATAAATCTCTAATATCTTTGATTCCAAATATTTTCATAATCATTCTATCAAATCCAGGGCCCCATGCTAAAACTGGAATAGCTTTTCCAAGAAGAGGCTTTGTAACTTCTGGTCTGAAAATTCCTGCAGCAATTAATTCAATCCATTCTTTTTTTTCTTCATCCCATACATCTCCTTCTAAACTTGGTTCTGTATATGGAAAATAAGCAGGACGAAATCTAATTTTTTCATAACCCATTTTTCTTGCGAATTCTTTTAGATATCCTAATAAATGTCTAAAATTAGCATTTTCATCAATCACAATTCCTTCTGTTTGATTGAATTCAAATCCATGTTTCCAATCAAGAGTCTCATTTCTAAAGCACTTTCCAATTGCAAAAAATTTAGCAGGAATATTTTTTTCTTTTATTTTTGAAAGCATTTGTGCTGAAAGACAGGTAGTATGTGTTCTTAATACAGTTTTTTTTGCTAATTCCTCTTTCCATTCATATTCCCATCCTTTGCTTCCAGCAACTCCTTTTTCATGACTGTCTTTTACTGCTTTTACGAGATTCTTGTTTGGAAGTTCTTCAGTTTTATTTATAAAAAAAGTGTCTTGCATTTCTCTAACTGGATGGTCTTGAGCAGTAAATAGAGCATCAAAATTCCAAAAAGAACTCATTATTAGATTTCCAGACATTTCTTTAAAACCCATATCAATCCATATTTTTTTTGCATAATCTATGGATTGATTAACAAAATGTCTTTTTCCTCCAGAAATTTCAGGAAGAGGAGAGAGAATATCATATCTTCTGAATTTTTTTCCTTTCCAGCAAGAATCTTTTTTTAGAATTTCAGGAGTTAATTGTTCTATTCTTTCTTGGAAATCTTTTTTAGCTTCTAAAACTTTTTTACCAATTTCTGTTATTTTTATTTTAGGAATTTTTATTTCTTTTATTTGAAGAATATCTTTTCTATTTTGCAGAAATTTAAGAGCTAATAATTGTTCTGGAGAAAGACTATTATGTTCTAAAGGAAGAGATTCAATTAAAGTTTCTTCTAGACTTTTTTTTGATATTTCTTCTCTATTTGCATTAAGACTTATTTTTCCATTTTTTAATTCAATTAATGCTTTTTTCTTTAAAGCACCTAAAGATGCCTTAAACTCATCATTAGACAATTTACTCTCTTTTTGAGCCTCTGAAAGAGAAATTATATGTTTTTCATTTAGCAAATTTAATAGTCTTCTTTCTGGAAGTCCTTTTGAACGATACAAACTTCCATTAACTCCTATTTCAACTATTTTCTTTTTTTCAAATTTTAATTCAATTATTTTTTTGTTATGAAGATATTCTAAAGCTCTTAAAACAGAAGTATTATCTAGTTCTGATTTTTCACAGATTTCATCCACACTATTATTTAGATAAGGAATTATTTTTATCTCATTTGGACTTAATGATTCTATTATTCTTTGCATATTCATTTTATACTCTTTATTTTTAGGAAATTTCCCTTAAAAAAACTTCCTCATTTGAGAAATCATTTTTGTAGGCATACTTTTATTTTTTAATGCAATAAATTCCATTCTAAGATTATTTTTATTACAAAGCATTATATTTTGCTTTACTCTTGCAAGAATTTCTCTTTTTTGTTTTTCTTTTGATTCTATAATCTCGTCTAAATTTATTCCTATGATTATATTGTTTTTTTTAGCTATTTTCGCAAGAACTGAATTTAATCCAGAATTTCTTTGTTTTAATTTATCTTTTCTATGAGCTTGATTCAAAAGGAGAATATCTATTTTTTCTTTTTCAAGAACTTTTCTATTTAATTCATCATTATCACTAGAAAAGATTATTTTTTTATTTGGATTTTCTTTTATTTTTTTTCTTATTTGATTAAAATCTGAATCTTGAATTAGAATGATGTTTTTCATCTTATCCTTTAATTAGTGTTCCTGTGAATTTTTTGCCTTTTAGAATATTATCTAGTTGTTTTATATTCTTTCCAATTATATAAGTAGGTATTTTATTATCTAGAATTATTTTTGAAGCTGTTTGATCTAATACAAAATGTTGTCCTGGAAAATATTTGCTTTCATTTGCTTTTTTATTAAAATTCTTCCAAGAAATTTCTTTAATAAATTTAGCATTTGGATATTTTTTTGGATTTTTGTCATAAAGTCCTTTTACATTTGTTAAATTTATAAATATTGATTTATAATTTTTTGCTAGTTTTGCAGCAGTGGAATCAGAAGTTTGATTTGGTTGATAATCTAGAGCTCCACAAAATATAATATCTCTTTTTTTTAGATATTTTTTAAGAGTAAATTTTGAACGAGGAATTCCTTTGTCTGGATCTATTCCAAAAAAATAGTTCATAAATCTAGCATTCATTCTAGTGGCACCAATTCCAGAATAACTTTGAAATCTTTCATTTTTTCCAGCTTTTTTAAGGGCAGATATATATTTTCTTGCAATACTTCCTCCTCCACAAGCAACAATAAATTTGTAATTTTTTGTATTTTTTAAAATAGTTTTTTTGAATTCTTTTAAATATTGGTAATCCACTTCTTCTGGAATAATTAGGCTTCCTCCAAGACTTAGAACAATCACTTTCTTTTTCATATATATCTTATTACAATTAATCTTATAAAATTATCTGAAAATATAATTTTATGGTTGAATTAATGAAAATTCCTAAATCTGTTTCTTTGATTACTGGAGAGCAAGGAAATATTACAGATCTTATTGATGGTTTTTTTATTAATTCAAAACAGTATGTTGAACAGGTTTCTGATAATGCAAATGATTTTGATTTTGAAATAAAATCAGCTGAAGTAGATTATAGGGACATTGAAGGCAAGGACAAATTATCTTATTTAATTTATAAAGAAAAATACATTATTGCAGGAGTTCTTGAAACTCGGACACCTTATAATAACCTACATTATACTTTTTTTAGAGATTTAAGTTTTTTATAATTCACTTAATTGTAAATAATTTATTATCTTTGATTTTGAAGATATCTAATCTAACTCCTGCATCTAGCCATCCATGAGCATAATTTAAAGCAGCAAAAGCATTTATAAAATCTTTTTTTTCTTCAAAATATTTTGCATCAGATAGATAATTTGAAACCATATCAATTATTTCTTTTGCGAATTTTTCTTTTCCTTTAATTATGGACTTTTTAGCAATAGATAATGCACTTGATGTTAAATTAGAATATTTTTCTATTTTTTCTTTAGTAATTTTATTCATAATTCTCTTAATTTCTTTTAGTTTTTAAATATAACAGAATATTTAAATAGACTAAATCATTTCTTAAAAAATAAAAGAGATGGAAAATAAAATTTTGTTTAAAAGAATATTTATTGTATTATTTGGAATTTTATTAGTTACAGGAGTTTTTGCAGATACTAATAGCTTAGGAGAAGAAATTAGTGAGGCTATAAATAATGTTCTTTATGAAAAAGGAATTTCAGAAGAAAATATAACAAGTGTGCTTCAAGTAGATTATAATAATCTTCCTCCTTCTTTGGATATAAAAAATATTGATAAAACTAATTTAGCTATTTATGAAGTAGAAATTGGAGAAGATAAGCCATTATATGTTATAACTGCTTCAGAAACCTTATTTGAAAAAGCTTCTAAATCTTCTACAAATAAAGCAGTTTCTTTTTTGAATTTTGGATATTCAGGAGAAATGAAGAAAAAAAATGAATTTCTTAATACTGCTACAGGAGTTGAAACAGGATTAGAAAAAGGATATGTTATGATGAGAGAAGGAAGTCTTACTGGAATTTCAACTAATTTAGAAATTGTTAGAGGAGAGGGAAATATTAATGTAGTAGTGTATATTAATGGAGAAGCAATTGAATTTGGAAATGAATTTATTTCTGGAGAAGGAATTAAAAAAGATTATGATGTTCAATCAGAAGGAACTGTTAAATTTGAAGCAGGAGATATTATTTCTGTATCTGTCGAGGCTGAGAACAATGTAATTTGTAAAGATGTTATTACAATGATTGAAATAATAACTATACGTTAAAATTACAAAAAATTTATAAAGACTTCTTATGTAAATATTTCATGGAGAAACAAAAATTAACTATGCGGATTTTGATTTTGGTGATTGTACTTCTTGCGCTAGCTGTTCTTTATGCTTTTGCAGTAAGACCTGCTGTTACAGGATATGCAGTTAACAAATATTCTCAAGGATATTATCAAGGTCAATCAGATTTATTGAGTAATATCGTAGTTCAATTGCAACAAGCAGGATATGCACAAATTCCTGTAGGAGAAAATCAAGTCCTAGTTTTACAGGGACAGATAGCTCAAACTCAAAATTCAGAAGCTGCAGCATAAATTCTAATTTTGAAAAAATTTATAAACTTCTTTTTATTTTTTAATTCATGAATAAAAGGGGTATGTCTGCTGTTGTAACTACTTTAATTATAATTTTATTAACTATTGTTGCTTTAGGAATCATATGGGTTGTTGTAAAAAATGTTCTTGATAAAGGAAGCGAACAAATAAGTTTAACAGGAATAACTCTTGATTTAGAAATAATCAAAGTAAATGTTGAAGGAGATAATTTAGATGTTACTGTTAAAAGAAATCCTGGAGAAGGAGACTTAACTGCGATAAATTTTGTTTTTAGTGATGGAGATAATTCTGTTGTTGTTCGTAGAAATACTAATTTAGATGAATTAGGTTGGCAAACATTTTCATTTTCTTTGAGTACTTTAGCTGTTGAAGAAATTACAAGTATTTCTATTGCTCCTGTTTTTGAAACAGAATCTGGAAAAGAGATTGTTGGAGATATAATTGAAACTTCAGAATATGAATCAGGAGAAGCAGGAACAGGAGGAGGAGATGATGCTATAGGAGATCCTAATGATAATCCAGAAGAACCAGGAGATACTCCAACAGAATGTGTAGCTATTTTAACTTGTGAGACAGAAGGATATGCTTGTGATGAATTTATGGATGATTGTGGAGAGCTACAGAATTGTGGAACTTGTAATTCTGGTTATAATTGTATAAATAATCTTTGTGTTGAAGATACTTGTGTTCCAGAAGATAATTTAACTGCATGTAATAATGCAGGATATGAGTGTGAAATTTTATCAAATACTGAAACTTGCGGAGAACAAGTAAATTGTAGTGAAGAAGTTCTTGGAGGAACCTGTGTAAGCATTTATGGTTTAAATTATGAGTGTCTTGATAATACTTGTATAGAAAAAACCTATGTTAATTCAGGAACAGTTAGCTGGTTTGGCCCTCCAGGAGTAACTCAATATTTTAGTAGTGCTTCTCTTCCAGATCCTCAAGTAGCAAATTATTATGGTTATTCTGCGACTTTTCCAAACTTAGCCTCTCCTAGTTGCTATCTTATTGTTGATTATAATTATAATCCAGAAGTTTATTCAGAAGTTATTGTTGAACTCTTTTTAGATGCGCCAGTATCAATAAGTGTTGGAGAAGTTTATCAAATTTGGGAAAGCTATACGGATTGTATGAATTCTTTATAGAAATTAGCAACATTTAAATACGGCTTTTTATTTTAATTATTAGTTACTTACAAATTAGTTACTTACAATGACTTATAAAAAATACATAAAAAGAGGAGGAAAGGTTTATGGTCCTTATATCTATCATAGTAAAAGAGTAAATGGTAAAGTTGTTTCTGAATATCATGGAATTGATTCAAAAAAAATTGATTATAAAAAATTTCTCTGGATTAGTTTGAGTGTATTAGTTTTAGTTATTCTTATTTTTGGAATTTATTATTTAGGAAAAAGTATTTCTGGAAAAGCTACTTATGATTTAGATATAAAATATAAGGAAGGAGAGGCAATTGATGGAACTTTGAAATTTTCATTAAAAGAAGGAGAATTGCTTCCTTCATCTTCTCTTTTAATATTTGAAAATAATGGAAGAAAATATGAATATGTTTTGTCTGATATTATTTCTGATGAAAAAATTAAAGGAGACTTTTATGTAGAAGGAAAAAATATCTCTGGTTCTGGAAAAGGTTATGGAATTCCTGGAACTAAAGAGATTTATCCTCCTGTTTATTTTGATTTAGAAATTTACTCTCAAGAAAAATCAGAAACAGAAGATACTTCAGAAGAAATTGAGCAAAGTGAATCTAGTGAACAAACAGAAGAAGAAACAGTTTCTCCTTCAGAAATTCAGGAAGAAGCTGATGAACAAACAGAAGAAGAAACAAATTCAGAATCAGTTACAGATGAAACTTCTAATGAGCAAACATCCTCTGAAGCAACAGAAGAAACGATTGAAGAAGAACTCGGAATTACAGGACAAGCAGTTTCATTTCTTTTTGGTTGGATGGCTACTGGAAATGTAGTAATGGAATTAGAAAAAGAAGTTAATGGAGAAGTTTCAGCAAATGAACCTTTTGAATATTTCTTAAATCAAGGAGAAGAAGTTGAAATTAAATCTAAGAGTGTTAGAACTAATTCTAAAGAATTAAAGAATAATGATATTGAGTTAGAGATAAACGAAAATAAAGCAATAATTACAACTGATTATTCTGAAAAAGAAGAAGGTTTTGGAGAAGAATATTTAGGAGAAGATACAATTTCACTTGAACTTGATTTATCTGATTTGAATTTAATTTTAAATTCAGGAGAATTAAAAATGAGTTTGATTTACTCAGAACAAGAAATAGTCTCTTTAACTACTACTCTTAAAGAAAAAGAGAAGATAAAAGAAAAAGGAGAGGAAATAGTTAAAGAAGATATTCCAGAAATTGAAGAAGAGATGCCTGTGGAAATTATTCCTGAACTTGAAATATTTCTAACAGAACAAGAGAGAGCAATTCTTATCAATGAGTTTGGATCAACAAAGATAAAAAAAGTTAGGGATGAAATCTATCCAGAGGAAGGCATATTGAAAATTGGGTATAGAATTAGAGAATATTCAATTGAACATGTATACGAGTATCCTCAAAATAAAGAAATTCTTGATGCTCAAATTGAAGCAGATAGAATAAAATGGTTAAAAGATATTGCTACTAATCTTATTAAAAAAGAGAAAGTCTCTCAACAAGCTAATAGTACTGATGAATCATTTAGCATATGAGAGGCCTAATCATTTTAGTATCTTTTTGGATTATAATTCATTTTTCTTATTAAAAATTTAGAACCAACTGTGTCTGATACTATTGCAGAAATAATTAACTTTCCAATAACTGCTTTAAAGATGCCTTCATCAAGAGGTATTTTAGTAGCTTCTGAAAAATTTTTCATTATAATATCTATTTCCTCCTTACTTAGAATTATTTTTGTGGGTTTTACTCCCATTGTTCCATGAACGATTATATTTTTATTTGGACCATGGCACTCTATTACTTTTACTAAAGGATCTTGTATAAGAGGATTTAATCTTCCAATTTCAACTTCTTTATTAGTGGGATTTGGACGAAGATATTGAAAAGTTGGAGGCAATCTTGTTTCAGGAATTTTTAAAACTGGCCTCATTTTCCTTAAACTATCTAAACTTTCTTTAAGATTTGGAATAAGAGGTTTTATATTTCTTTTTAAATTTTCTTTTTGTTCAATTTCTTTTATTTTTTCTAGAGATTTTAATTCTTTTTCTCTGTCTTTTATCTCTTTTTTTAATTTATTCTCTTCTTCTGTTCTTTGTTTTTCTAATTTATTTTCTTTTTTTTCTATTTCTTTTTGAAGTTCCTCTTCTTTTTCTTCTAATCTTTGTTTTAATTTTTCTTCTTTTTCTTTTTGATTTCTTATTTCTTCTAAAATTTTTTTAGATTCTTCTTTTTCTGCTTTTTTCTTTTCATCTTTTTTAAGAATTCTTTCTAATTTTGCAATATCTTCTGGAGCATAAGTATCAATTAATTGTTTTGTAAATGATAGTAAAAATATCTTTCTAAATCCTTGAGAAGTTTGTCTAAGCATATCTATGCAGGAGGATTTTTCTCTTGATTCTCGGGAGAAGCAATTGATTTTTGATATCCTTCCATTGAATTTTTAATAGACATATTTTGATTTGAATCTTTTATTGAATCTAGAACAGGCTGTTGTTTAGGATGAGTTGGTTGCATTGATTTTGGATTTTCTTGAGTTTCATAATAATTTTGTTGTTTAATTGGTTTTGAAAGAGGACGCATTTGAGGAGTTGAAGGAACTACTTTTGGTGATTCTTCTTCATAATTTCCAGGAAATCTTGGTTCTTCACTATAATTTCTAGAAGATCTTGAAAAAGGAGATTCAAGTTTTGGATATTTTTGAAGAGGTTTTTGAAAATCAGAATTTTCTTCCTCATAATTTCCAGGAAATCTTGGTTCAAATGTTCTTTGTGTTGATTTTTTTTCATCTTCTTCTGAAGATTCTGGTTTTCCAGACAATCTTTCATGCATTAAAGTTAATCCTCTTGCAATTACTTTGTTTTGATTAGAAAGTGTATCTATTTTGTCAATTATTTTTGAATCATCTCTTGCAGTTTGTTCAATTGTTAAATCTTTTTCAGCTAAAGCTTTTGCAGAAATTTCAAATATTTCTAATAATTGAGATATTTTTCTAGAAAGTTCTTCAAATTTTGAAGATAAATTAACCATTACTTTTTGTAGTCCTACAAAATTTTCAATTAAAAGCCTTTCTAATTTAATCTCATCTTGTGAAAGTTTTGGTTTTTTTGTAGAATTCTCTTTTTTATTTTCTAATTTAGTTTCTTTTTTAGAAGAAGTTTTTTTTCTAGAAGTTTTATTCTTTTTTTTCACTTCTTTTTTTGTCATGTTTTTATTAAGGATTTATGATTTATAAATATTTAGAAATTTTATAAATAAAGCATTAAATATATTGTGGTTTTTCCTCCTTTAATAACATTCTATACATTTTTTAATTTAAAAATCTATGGATGTTTTTATAAAGGAAAGATTTATAAATTTTTTTTCTTTATTTAATTCATGAAAAAAGGGTTGATTGTTGGTGTAAGCTTTTTACTAGTATTAATAGTCTTGATGTCTTTTGTTTCTTCTGAAGATTTACCTTTTGAAATTAAAAAAGCTTCTGTAATATTAAATAAGGGGTCTATGCATTTAAATATCGAAAACAAAATATTTTTCAACGCACTTCCATTAGTTTTTAAAGATGTTCCTAATTATGATGTTTATTTAAATGGGATATTTTATTCTTCTAACTCTGGATGGAAAGATTCATATGCTTCTGTTAAAGACTCATCGATTTCTACTCAAATGATTGGTTCTATTTCAGAGCATGCTGAAACTCCTTTGTTTTTAAATGTGGGAGAAAATGAATTGATTCTTGTCACCTCTGATTTAACTATTGATGAAAATGGAAATTTCATTCCAAAGATGATTATTAATCAATATAGCATTAATGATGAATTTTATCAAAGACTTCCAAATGGAGATTTTGTTTTATGTTCACATTATGAAGGAGAAAATCAAATTATAGATAACTCCAATTGTGTGTTTGAAGGGGGGGGAATTAGGGATAAATTTAATCAAGGGCCAGACGTGGGAATCATAGTTAAATTTGATTTAACACAAGAACAATTGGATTCTGGTGCTTTTGAAATTAATGATTTTTATTCTTTTTTACCTCAGATAGGATTCCCTACTTTTAATGCTCAAATAGGAGGAAATTTTGTTCAAGGAAGGAGAATATTTTTTAGCGGGAGTGGTGGAGCTCCTAATTCAGATTATCTTTTGTATTTTAATGATAATTTTGTTAAAGAAGTAAATTCAGATTCTTTTGGGAGAATTAGAGAGGTTTTTGAATTGCAAGATGCATGGATTAATAAGTCTGGAACTAATATAATTACTTTAAAAAATGAAGTTTTTGATTTATCTTCCTTTGTTTTATATGATGATCACTCTGGTAAAAAAAATGAATGGAGTGCTGGCATTTGGCTTAATGATACCTCTGGCTATTATGGTGATGTAATTTCTATTTATGGTTTTGGAGGTTTAAAACCGGACACAGAATATAAATTGAGGGTTCGTTATGAGGGGGTTCCTGGAGGGAGTATTAAAATAATCACAAATGAACTTGGCGAATTTCAGGAAGATAATTTTGAGATAAATCCTCCTGTTCTTACAGATATTTTATTATTTTTTAAGAATGTTTTTTCAGGAAATCCTGATATGCTTTCTGATTCAGACATAGAAAGAGCAATTAACAACTTAGATAGGGTAAGCATAGGTCTCGAATTTCCTAATGGAGGGATAGGAAGAGTAGGTTATTGTAGTAATTAATTCTATTTGCTAATTTGAAAGCCATTAATTTGGATGAGAAGAAAAATAATTAGATTATTTTTAACCCTTTTATTAGACATTTAGAAAATATATAATAAAAACATTAAATATCTTGTACTTTTGACCCCTTTTTTAATTGTCCCATAATAACCTTTATATAGAATATATAATTTTTAAATCTATTGATGAAAAGGATAAAGTTTTTATATGTCTTTCACATAATGTTCTTATGAAAAAGGGGAGAGTATGCATTATTTTAATTGGAATTTTTTTATTATTTAGTATCTTGTTTGTTTCTACTGATTTTGTTGATGATGGAACCTTAGTTCAAAATGTTACTGCTTGTGGAACTTTAAACACAACAAATGCTGTTTATACTTTAAATCAGTCTATTAGTTCTTCTTTTGATTGTTTGATAATTAATGCTACAAATATAACTTTAGATTGTGCAAATTATAATATTACTTATGGAAATGCAACAGGGGGATGGGGAGTTGCTGCTGTTGATGAAGACACTCAATTTGGTGTTGATAATGTTACAATAAGAAATTGTTACTTAATTCAGAATGAGTCTGGGGAAGGCGAGACTGCGATTTTTTTTGGTGAAGGTTCGGAAAATGCAGTTGTATATAATAATACTCTTGAAATTTATGGAAATGAAACTAGTGGAATTATACTTGGAGATGATTCTGTCAATGCCAACATTAGTTTAAATCTCATTTATACTAACGGAACTAACTCTTCTGGAATTGAGATAGCAGATAATGGATTTAACAATATAATAGAAGAAAATTTAATCGTTACTGTAGGAAATGATTCTCCTGGAATTTTAATGATGGATAATGTATCGAGCATTAGTATTTATAATAATATCATTTGGATAATGGGAAATAGGACTTTATCAGATATTGCAATGGCTGGAGTTCTCATGGATCAGAATACATATGATTTAAACATTAGTACTAATTTTATTATCACAGGTTATCTTAGTGGAGAGATTGATGATGTAGATGATTATGATGTTGAAGAATATGAGTCTTGGCTAGTAAAAGGGGGAGGATATGAAACTGCAGGAATTTGGGTTTGGGGTGATAATTCCACAATAGATAATAACTTAATTATCTCTTTTGGAGAATTAGGAAATGGAATCTTTTTAAATGATGTTGAAGGAATTAATACAACTTCAAATATTATCGTGACATTAGGAGAACAAGGGCACGGAATTCTTTCTGAAATGTCTGAAGATGTAGCACTTCTTTTTTATAATAATTTAATAGACACATTTGGGGAAAATTCTTCTGGAATTAATTTAAGACAGGATGGGTATAGCAACATTTCTTCAAATACTATTGAAACTTATGGGAATTATTCTTATGGGGTTTTCTTTAATCAATCAAGTAATATAACTATGGTTAATAACTTTATTGAAACTGGAGAATCCACTTCTTATGTTCTTTATCTTAATACTTCTTCAGGAAATCTAATTTATAACAATTTATTTAATACATCTACTACAGGTTCAGGAGTTTATATTAATAATTCTGATATGAGTGATTTTAACACAACAAAGACTTCTGCAACTAACATAGTTGGTAAATCTTATGTTGGAGGAAATTATTGGGCAAATGTTGGTGGAACAGGCTACTCTGATTCTTGTACTGAAGCAGACGGAGATTATATTTGTGATTCCTCTTACACATTAATACAGGAGATGGATTTTATTGATTATCTTCCATTAACATCATCAACTTCCTATGAAGAACCGGAAGATCCTCCAGATAGTCCTTCAGGAGGGGGATATCCTATTTTTAGACCAACTGAAGAAGAATTAATAGATGGTTATACACAAAATTTGTTTAAAAACTGGAAGATTTCATTTAATGTCAAAAATGAATTCCATACATTTATCCTTGAATCTATTGATGAAAAAAGCGCAAAAATAACAATTTCTTCTGAGCTTCAGGAAGCAATATTTTTTGTAGGAGAAGAAAAAAGATTTGAATTATCAGGAGACAATTATTATGATTTATTAGTTAAATTAAATTCAATAACTTTTGGTAAAGCAGAATTTACAATACAGAAAATATATGAAAAAGTAACAAATCAAATAGAAGAAAATGTAGCAGGTGGAGAAAATGAAGAAGAGGAAGAAGAAACTCTTGAAGAAAAAGGTTTGAAATGGTGGGAAATTTGTTTAATTGTTTTAGCAGGAATTATTGTTCTAATCTTAATTAGATATATTACCTTTAAAAAAACAAAAAAAGGAAAACAAAAAAGAAACAAAAATAAGACCTTTTTAGCAAGAATATGGAAAGAAAAGTAAAAAGGAAAGAGGCACAGAAGAAAGAAGTTGGTTTTATAACTATTATTAATATCATAGTGGGAGTTATTCTTGCAATTTTTTGTGTACTTACTTTAATCATGGGGCTTTATTTGGTTGGTGTATTATTCTTGATTCTTGCTGTTTTTATTTTTCTTCCTCAAGGAATTTTGAAATTCTCAAAATGGTTAAAACTTTTGATAGGAGTAGTAGGTTTTTTTGTGCTTTTGGTTATTGTAGGATTAAATATGCCTTCTCAAGAGCCTGTATTTGAATCCTATAATCTTAATGAACCTTTTATTTTATCTCCTGAAGAGATTAATATTTCAATGGTTGTTTATAATGCTACTAAAGAAGACACCCTTACATTAAACGGGGAAGAGACAACCAGCCAAGGAGTTTTTCTTAAAGTTAATGGGGCTTTAATTAATTTAGAAAAATCACCAGTAAATATCAAAATTGGGGTGGGGGTTATAGATAATCAGAATAATTCTTATGCTATTTTAGGATATAATTTAGGTGAAGGTCCTCTACAGCCAAATTTAAGACGAGAGATTTTTTATATTTTTGAAATTCCAAAACAAGTTTCAGGATTAAAATTTATAGTTGAAGAAGACAGAAGACATTTCAAGGAAATAAATCTTGAGATTTAAACAAGAATTCACTTTTTATTCTTTTAACTTTCTTTTTAAATATATTTAGAAAATGTCTAGAGCATCTCCTTTTTCTTTTTTATTTATTTCTTCTTTATTTTTGAATTCTGGTTCTTGGTCAAATTCTTCCTCTAGATTTTTATTTTTTTCTGGATTTTCAATATTATTCTCTTTTTCTTTTGTAGATTCTTTAAGATAATCTGATTTTTCTTTTTCTATTTCTTTAATATTTTCTTCTATTTTTTCTTTTGTTAATTTTGAAATTCCAGGAATTTTTGGAATTACTTTAGATTCTAAAGCTTCTTCTAGATTTGAATTATCTTCTTTTTGAAAAGATTCTTTTATTGTCGAAGGTTTTACTAGAGGTTCTTCTGGAATTTTCCTAAACTCTTGTTTTTTGTAGTTGTTTTCAGAAGAAGTATTTTCTGTTTTTTCAGGAGAATATTGTCTTGGTTCTTTGTCTGTTCCTTTTTCAATTTCTGCAATATAATCTGCAATTTCTTTTGCTAAATCAGCATTAACACTTATACTATTAATTCCTTTTTCAACTAAAAATTTAATCATTTCTTTTTTACTTCCTGCTTGTCCACAAATGCTTGTTTGAACATTATTTCTTTTACATACTCTTATTGCAAATTCTAATTGATATAAAATTGCAGGATTTAGTTCATTGTAAATATATTGTACTTGTTCATTTCCTCTATCAACAGCTAAAATATACTGAGTTAAATCATTTGTACCAAATGAAATAAAATCAATTCCTTCTTCACAAAGACTATTTATTATTTGAACTGCAGCAGGAGTTTCAATCATTACACCTTTTTTACAATTAGAAAATTCTATTTCTTTTAATATTTCTTTGACTTTTTTTAATTCTTCAACTGAAATAATTTGAGGTAATAATATTCCTATTATTTTTCCTTGTTTAGCAACTCTCTTTAGTGCATTTAATTCTGCTCTAAGTATTTCTGGATTTTTTAATCCATATCTAATTCCATGCATTCCTAACATGGGATTTGCCTCTTTTTCTTTTGGAGCTCCTTCTAAATTTTGATATTCATCACTTCTAATATCAGATGTTCTAATCCACATTTCATCAAAATATTTTGCAATATCTGAAATTCCTTTAAAGATTATTTCTTCATATTCAGATACCTCATTTTTATCTAAAAAATATTGAGGATGTTTTCCAAATTCTGCAATTATTCCTTCTATTCTAGTTAAACCAACTTTTTTTAGTCCTGTTTTTGAAGCTCTTTCTGCAAAACTTGGTAAATCAACAATTAGTTTTATTTCTGTATTTGTTTTACTTTCTACAGGCAAAATTTCTTTTTTCTGAGATTCTGCAATTTTTCCTTTGTATACTTTTCCATGAGTTCCATCAACTGTAATTATTTCTCCTTCTTTTAATTTAAGAGTTGCTTCTTGTGTTCCAACAATGCATGGAATTCCCATTTCTCTTGAGACAATTGCTGCGTGAGCTGTTAGTCCCCCTTCATCTGTAACTATTGCTGCTGATTTTTGCATTGTAACAACCATATCTGGATTTGTCATTTCTGTCACTAGAATATCTCCTGAATTTACTTTTGACAAATCTTTCAAATTCTTTACTATTTTAACTTTTCCAACTCCAATTCCTGGAGAAGCAGCTAAACCAGAAAGAATAGATTCTCCTTTTAATTCCTCTCCAGCATCTATTCTTGTTTGAAGAGTTGTTATTGGACGAGTTTGAACAATGCTTATATCTTCTTCTTCAATTGCAAATTCAATATCTTGAGGATTTTGATAGTGATTTTCTAGTTTAAGTGCTATTTCTGCTAGTTTTTTTATTTCATATTCTTTTAGAACTTGTTGATTGGCTTTTTCTTCTCTTAATTTAACTTTTACTTTTTCTCCTCCTGCATTTCGAGTTATTGCTATTTTTTTATTTGAAATTTTTTTATTTAAAATTTCTAAATCTCTTGAAACCACATATTTATCTGGAGTTATTGCTCCAGAAACAATTCCTTCTCCTAATCCCCAAACAGCTTCAATTATTATATTTTCATTTTTATATGAAGGATCTTTTGAGAAAATCACTCCTGATTTAATAGAATCAACCATTTTTTGGACAATTACTGCTAAACTTACTTCTTCGTGCTTGAACTTCTTTTTTTGTCTGTAATAAGTTGCTCTTGAAGTGTATAAAGAAGCAAAACACTTTTTTATTGTTTGAATTAATTCAGTGTTTCCTTTTATATTTACAAATGAATCTTGTTGTCCTGCAAAACTAGCATCTGCTAAATCTTCTGCTGTTGCACTGCTTCTAACAGCTACAAATAATGGTTCTCTTGATGTTTTTAAAATATCAACCACTGAATCACTTTGTTTAAAATCTTCTTCTTGAACATCTAAATTATTATAGGATTCTATAATTTCTTCTTGCATTTCTTCTGGAAAATCTGCATTTTCAATTAAATTTCTAATCTCTTTTGTTATTTCATCTAATTTTGCAGTGTTTTCATAATCCAAGTTTTCTAATAATTGAATTATTTTTTCTTTTAATCCTGCTTTTTCAATAAAATAATCATATGCTTGTGCAGTTACTACAAATCCTGGAGGAACTGGAATTTTTAAATTATAAATTTCTGCTAAATTTGCACCTTTTCCACCAGCATATTTTCCAGAACTTTTATTTAATTCAGAAAACCATTTTACAAAATCAGGTTTAGAAGAAGTTTTAGAATTTTCTTGTTCTTTAGAATTGGAGTTCTTTGAAATTTCCTCTTTTGTTTCCTGCATATTAGATAAAAAAACAGATGCTTAATAAAGTTTTTTATTCACTAATAGCATCTACAGGACAGGAGTCAATTGCATCTTTAATACACTCTGCTTTAGTATTTTTTTTTACAGCAGATTTTCCATCATTTCCCATTTTAAAAACTTTGGGACAGATTTGTACACATTTTCCACATCCAATACATTTATTCTTATCCACTTTTACCATGTTTATTATTGTTTAGTTAAGTTTATAAATATAATCTGTTATTTTAGATTATGTTATTACTATTTTGGATATTGATTATTTTAGGAATTTTACTAGTTTTTGTTTTCTTTGGATATTATAATAGATTTGTTCTTTTAGGAAATAGAATTGATAATTCTCTTGCTCAAATAAATGTTCAGTTAAAGAGAAGAGCTGATTTAATTCCTAATCTAATTGAAGCTGTTAAGGGTTATATGAAACATGAAAAAGCAGCAATTAAAGCAGTTACAGATGCTCGTAAAGCTTTAGTAGGAGCAAAAGGAGTAGAGCAAAAAGTTGAAGCAAACAAACAATTAGAATCTGCATTAAAGACAATTTTTGCAATTGCAGAAGGTTATCCTGATTTAAAAGCAAATACTAATTTTCTTGAATTACAAAGAGAGCTTACATCAACAGAAGATAAAATTGCATATGCAAGACAGTTTTATAATGACAGTATTCTAACCTACAATAATTTATGTAAAACCTTTCCAGGAGTTTTATTTGCAAATTTATATGGAAAAAAAGAAAGAAAATATCTTCAGATTACAGAAGCTGAAAAAAAGAATATTGATGTTAAATTTTAAAAACTCTTTAGAGTTCTAATTCTCATGAAAAGAATAGATTTTAGAGACCAAATTTCAAGTAATAAACGAAAGTCTTTTTTTCTAATGATTAGTGTTTTTGTAATCTTGATTGCTTTAGGATATTTTATTTCTCTTGCTTTTAGTCCTGAATATTTGTTTTTTATAATAATTATTGCAATAATTTTTTCTATGTCTTATATTTTGATTAGCTATTATAATTCACATAAAATTGCTATTGCAAGTGTTAAAGCTACTAAAGCTTATAAGGATGATTATAAACAATATCATGATTTAGTTGAAGGATTAACTCTTGCTTCTGGTTTACCTAAACCTGAACTTTATATTATGCATTCTAAATCAATAAATGCTTTTGCTTCTGGAAGAGACCCTTCTCACGCAGTTATTTGTGTTACAGAAGGTGCTTTAGAGAAATTAGATAAAAATGAACTTGAAGGAGTTTTAGCTCATGAATTAGGACACATAGCAAGTTTTGATATGAGATATATGACTCTTGTTGCAGTAATGGTTGGAATGATTGCAATTATTTCTCAGATTTTTTTAAGAAGTTTGTGGTTTAGTAGCGGAGGAAATGATAAAAACAAAGCAATTTTTATTTTAATTGGAATAGTTTTAGCAATTCTTGCACCAATTGTAGTTTATTTAGTTCAGATGTCTATTTCTAGAAAAAGAGAATTTTCTGCAGATGCTTCTGCTGTAAAATTTACAAGATATCCTAATGGATTAATAAGGGCTTTAAAAAAAATTCAGAAAGATTCTAATTTTTCTGAAAAAAAGATTAGTAAAGCAATTGCACCTCTTTTTATTTCAAGTCCTTTTGGCAAATTAAGTA
This sequence comes from Candidatus Pacearchaeota archaeon, assembly GCA_017609755.1. Classification (GTDB taxonomy): domain Archaea; phylum Nanobdellota; class Nanobdellia; order Pacearchaeales; family GW2011-AR1; genus JAFCEV01. The sequence continues at coordinate 9,036 of JAFCDI010000010.1, read as the reverse complement.
GCACTCATCCTCCAATTGAGAAAAGAATTTCAGCCTTAGAAAAAATGTAAAATTTTTCTGCGCTCTAAAATTAAATAATTAGCAAAATTTTATTGGCTTAGAAAGAATGTAAATTTTATAAACTAATTTTCTTTTAACTAATAATGGGGTTTATAAGAAGCTTTTTATTAGTTATTGTTAGTATTTTGCTTTTTGTAAGTTTATTAATAATGGGTTTTTTTGCAACAGTTAGTTCTTCTCTTTCTTATGAAAATGTTCAGAAACAAATTTATCCAATTGCAAATCAGATTATAGAAGAACAAATAGGAACTACTACTCTTATAAATAATCTTGAGCCTTATTTATTAGAATATTGTAAAAATAATTCTGAAGTTGTTAAAAATATAGAAGGTTATATCTTTGTTTTTCCGTGTGAAATTATAGAATCTGGAGGAGAATCTATAATCGAGTATGGTATAAATTATTTTATTAAGAATTTTTATTATAAAGAGTATTCTTGTGAATTTTGGAAATGTTTTGAAGAGCAAGAGATTCCTCTTTTTTTAGTTTCAGAATATTCTCACCAATATTGGAAGAAATTCTTTTTTAATTTTCTTTTGATTTCTTTAGGATTAAGTTTTATTCTTATTCTTTTATCTAAGAAAAAGTCTAATGGATTTATTTTAACTGGAATTTTGTTAACTTTTACAGCATTTATAACTTTAAAATTAGATAAAATTGGAATTTTTCTATCAAATTTTATAATATCTCCTATTTCAACTGCTTTAACAGAAGAAACAACTTCAAGTTTTTTACCCAAAATAATTAATATCTTTTTTTCTAATTCAAATAGAATATTTGTATGGATGTTTGTAATTGCAATAGTCCTAATATTAGCAGGAATTTTGTTGAGATTATTTGGAATAGGATTTAAACTTTCTGGTTTATTTGGAAAAATTCAAGAGAAAAAAGAAGAGAATAAAGAACAAGAAGAAACTGAGAAAGCTAAAAAATCTATAGGAAAAGAGAAAAATAAAAAACCCAAAAAAAATAGTAAGAGTAAAGATAAAAAGAACAAAAATAAAGACAAAAACAATTTCAAATTATTTAGTAAAGACGAAAAAAAGAAGAAATCTAAAAAGAAAAATAAGAAATAATTTATAAAACTTCTTTTCTATTTTTTTTAATGACAAATAAAAAATGTGTTGTTCTTTTTTCAGGAGGATTAGATAGTAAACTTGCTCTTAAAATAATGCAGCAAAGAGGATTTGAAATTGTTGCAATTTTTCTTAAACTACCTTTTTTAAAAGATAATTTAATTGAAATAAAAGAATTTTTAAAAAACGAAAAAATAAAGTTAAAAATTCTGAATTGTACAAAAGGGAAACTTTTGCAGGAATATTTGGAAATTATTAGAAGAGCAGAACATGGAAGAGGAAAAGGCATAAATCCTTGTATTGATTGCAGAATTTTTATGCTAAAACAAACTAAGAAGTTTGCAGATAAAAATAAAATTAATTTTATTGTTACAGGAGAAGTTACTGGACAGAGACCTTTTTCTCAATATAAAAAACAAATGAACTTAATTGAAAAAGAAGCGAATTTAAATGGAAGAATAATTCGTCCTCTAATTGATTATGAAAATATCTCTGGAAGAACTAGAAAAAAACAAATTAATTTAGCAAAAAAATTTAAAATAGACTCTTTTTCTTTTGGAGGAGGGTGTCTTCTCTGTGAAAAAATACTTAAGAATAGATTAAAAACTCTTTTAGAAAGAGGATTAAATGAAAAAGAAGTTAAATTTATTGGAATTGGAAGGCATTTTATTATAGACTATTTCTGGATTATAATTGGAAGAAATAAAGAAGAAAACGAAATTATTGAAAAAAGTAAAGCAGGTAAAGTTCTTAAGCTAAAGTTTCCTGCTCCAAGCGCTATAATTACTGGAAAATACAATAAAGAAATTATTGAAAAAATAAATGAATTAATAAGAGCATACTCTAAACAAGGAAGTTTAAAAGATAGAAAGAAGTTTGAGAAATATAAATTATAATGAAATATGTTTATGAATTTACAAATCAGAGAAAGTTGACTAAAGCAGAGTTTCTTAAATGGTTTTCAAAAAAAGCTCTCTATACTATTCGTAAATTTAAAATGATTAAAAAAGGAGATAAAGTTTATTATGAAAATAAGAGGAATTTTAAAGATGTTGTTTTAGAAGATATTTTAAAAAGATTTTCAGAAAAAGGAAATATTGTTCTATTAAAGAATAAAGCTTCAACATATAATAAAATTGCAATTTCCTCTACATTGGATAGTGAATCAGAGAGTTTTATCTCTAAATTAATCAAAGAAAAACCAGAAAATTTTAAAAATTTGACTCCTATTTCAGGAAAAATTATCAAACCTCTTTATTTGTTTTTAGATAAGGAAGTTCTTTTATATGCAAAGCTTCAGAAATTAAAATTTAAAAAAAGTTCTTTTAAAGAAACTAGATTTTCAGAAATTATAAATAATCTAGAAAAAAAACATCCAGAAATAAAATTCTCAATAATTAAAGGATATTTAGAATTGAATTAGATTTATTTTTTTGACTTTTCTTTTTCCTCTCTTTCTGCTTTTTCTTTTTCTAATCTTTTAACAAAATTGCTTAGAAAATTTTTATGGTCTTCTTTTGCTTTTATTTCTTTTATTTTATACATCTCTGTTTTTCCATGAAGAATCTTTTCTGTTTTTACAATTGCTCTTAATTTATCATGCATTTTTTCTCCTAGAAAAATATTTTCTTTTGAAGCTGTTGCAGTTCTTTTTGCAGTTGTTACTAAAGTTCCCATACTCATAAATTCCATTATTCCTTTTTCTTTTTTAGCAATTATTGTTCCATAATTTAAACCAATTCCAAAATCTATTTTTTCTTTATATAATCGATTTCCTTCTGTAAGGGCTTTTTCTATTGTTTGTGCGACTTCAATAGCAGTTCTCTCATTTTTGAAGGTTTTAGTATTTATAGGAGCAAAAATAAAGAATAGATGTTCGTTGTTTTCATAGATATATCCCTTTTTGCTTTCAACTAATTCAACTATTTTTTGAAGAGACTCTTCTACACTGTCTTTTTTAACCTCAATTTCTTTTAGATTTTTTATATGCAAACAAACAATACTTACGTTTTGTTTATCTCCTTTTATAGAGAGAGATAAATCGGCCTTGTTTTTTGTCTTTAATAGAGAGCCTTTTACTAGAGGAGCTGAAGGTTTTGTTTTTTTTCTTTTTTTTGTAATTCTTCCTATGAAATTTCGATTATATCCTTTTTTAAAAAGTAAAAATGCAACAAATCCTAAAATTGCAATTAAAAATATCCATACAAACGATCTTCTAGCAAAGCTTTTTCCTGAAATTTCTTTAACATCAATTGCTCTGCCTGTAAGAAGAACACTTTGTTTTATTTTTTCTTCTCCTTCACTAATTATTTCAACTTCATATTCTCCTTCTGGAGCAGTTATAATATACTCTTGTTCTTCATCTACTTCTAAGCAAACATCAATATTTATAGAATCATTTCCTATTTTTACTAGAACAGATTCATTGCAATAAGGAATATTTCCTTTATTTGCTATTAAAACACTTCTATTTACTAGATTAATCTCAACATCTTTTTTTTCGGTTATATTAAATGTTGCTTCGCTAGTTATTCTATTTGAAATAGCAACAACTGTCCATTCTGAAGCAGGCTCATTATATTCTATTGGATATTTAAGAAACTCATCAGTGTTTTTTTCTACTTGTTCCATTATCTCATTTTCTGAATTTTTTATTGTTATAATTGATTTAGAAGATATAGGAACTCCTGTTTGGTCGTGCAAAATTGTTTTAACTTTTAAATCTGTTCCAGGTTCTACTTTCTTTTCATCAAAGAAAATTTCTAAACTTGTTGGAATCTGAGCAAGCAACAAATTGTAATTTACAAATCCCTTGTTTGTTTTTTCTTCTGAAACATCTGTTTCATAAATATTTAATTGAACTAAATATTGTCCAGCTTTTGCATTTTTAGGAAGAGAGAAATTAAAATAAAAATATCCATTTTTTACTGTGTTTATTTTTTCAATTCTAGATTCATTTCCAATAATCACATTTAATTCAGCAATTCCTTGGACTGCTTTTCCATTATCCTTTATAGCATCTCCTTCAATTACAATATTCTCTTCTGGAACTGCTTCTGTTTTTGCATTTGTTAGAGTGATACTTATGTAATCAGAAATTTTGAATTGTTCAGTTAGTTTATAAGTTTCGCTTCCTAAATTTGCTTTTAATACACAGGTTCCTGTTGGCCTTCCTATTAAACTTGTTATTAAAGGAATTTTTGGATTTCGTTCTATTTCTTGTCCTGCAGAAAGAGAAATATACTCTTTGTAAACCTCTGTTTCAACACCACTGCAAATTAAATTAAGTGTAAAAATATCTGTTAAATCAGTTATAGTTGTTATTTTTATAGGAATATCTAGAGTGTCTCCTAAATTATATATTTCTTTAGGTTGTTGAGTTAAGATGACATCTGCAGATATGAGTTGAATAAGAATCAGAATAAATGCTAGTAAAAATATTTCCTTCCTCATTTTAATAATTTAAGATAAATAGGATTTATAAATATTTGTGGGCTTTTAATAATGTTTAAAAATAGGGGGAGCTTTAATTGAATATGTCTAAAAAATTAGAGGAAATTAATCCATGGGAAGTTTCTGGAAATTTGAATTATGAAAAGTTAATTAAGAAGTTTGGAGTTTCTCCTTTAAAAGAGCTTCCAAGTGTTTTTAATGAAAATATTTTATTTAGAAGAAAAATTATCTTTGCACATAGAGATATTCAGAGAATTTTAGAGACAATTAAAGCTAAAAAACCTTTTGTAATGATGACTGGTTTAATGCCCACTGGAAAATTTCATATTGGACATATGATTATTGCTCAGCAAATGGTTTTCTATCAAAAATTAGGAGCAAAGATTTATATTGCTGTTGCAGATTTAGAAGCTTATAATGCAAGAGGACAAAGTTTAGAGGAAAGTAAAAGAATTGCTTTAGAAGAATATATTCCAAATTATATTGCTTTAGGATTTAAACTTTCTAATTGTGAGATTTATTTTCAAAGTGAGCGTTCTAAAGATGGAAAAAAGGCAAGTGCTTATTATAGATTACAGAATCTTTTAGCAAGACATGTAACTTTTAATGAATTTAGAGCAGTTTATGGAGAAATTACTCCTGGAAAAATGCTTTCAGCACTTTTGCAAGCTTCTGATATGTTGCATCCTCAATTAAAGGAATTTGAAGGCAAAATACCTGTTTTAGTTCCAGTTGGAATTGACCAAGACCCTCATTTAAGATTAGCTAGAGATATTTCAAAAAGAATTAAAGGATTTACTCAACTAAGTTCTACTTATAATATTTTTGCATCTGGACTTGGAGGTGGAAAAATGTCTGCTTCTGATTCAAGCTCTTATATTGCTTTAACAGATTCTGAGAAAGAAGTTGAGAAAAAAATAAAAAAATATGCTTTTTCAGGAGGAAGAGCAACTTTAAAAGAGCATCAAGAAAAAGGAGGAAATCCAGATATTGATGTTAGTTTTCAATATTTAAAATTCTTTTTTGAGCCTAATGATGAAAAATTAAAAGAAATAGAAGAAAAATATAGAAAAGGAGAAATGCTAACTGGAAAATTAAAGGAATATACTATTAAGAAGATTAATAATTTTTTAAAATCTCATCAAAAGAGACTTTCAAAGGCAAAAAAGCAGGTGAAAAAATATTTGAAATAACTCTTTGAGAGTAAACAACCTATTTATATTTCTTTTTCTTTTCTTTTTTATGGCTGAGAACTCTTATGAAAATAAAAGGAATTTGAATTATGGTTCTATAGGTGCTCCTAAATCTAAATATGATTTTGGAGATTTAGTTGTTTATAATAAATTAAAAAGATTTGGAGATGAAAATGATGAATTGCTTTTAATAACTGGAAAAAAATATGGAAATTATAAGCCAGGAAAAATTGAAAAAGAGTGGTTTTATACTGGAATTGTGTTTAAAGAGAAGAATACAAATAGTAAAGGACTTCCAAGAATTCCTTTAGAATCTTTACTTTTGTATGAGATTACTGAGGATTTTTTAATTAGCAGAGAAGAATTACTTAATTATTAAGAATATATTCTAGATAATTCTCTGTTTCTTTTGGAATTTTATTTAGATTCCAATTTCCATTATTTTTTAAATTTCCAGGCCCCCAATTATATGTTGATAAAAGATATGCTTGTTTTTCTTTTAAATTTGCATTTTGCCAATTAGGATTATATTTTTTATTGTATTCGTGTGCCCATTTTAGAAATTTGACACTTATCTCTAAATTTTTAGAAGGATTATAGACTCCTTGCTCATAAGGAATTTCCTTTTCAAGAGTATTCCATGTTTCTTCTAATATTTGTCCTAATCCTCTTGCATTTTTTGCACTTAGTGCATAGATATTATAAGCAGATTCTTTTTTTATTATTTTTTTAAAAATATCTTTTGATATTTCTTCTGGAATTGAAATTCTTGAATATAGAGAATTAATATGATTCTCTATTTCTTTTTCAGATAGATAAACTTTTCTTTTTTCTTTATCTATATTTTCTAATGTAGGTTCTTCTATATTTAACAAGTCATAAAAATTTGGAGGATTTGTTTTTTCAGGAATTCTTAGATAAGAATTTGATAATTCTTTTAGAGAATAATTATTAGGAATTTCAATAGCTGTTTTTTCAAGGAAATTTTCTGTAAATCTTTCTGCTTTTAAATTTCCTTCTTTTAATAAATATAGACTTGGCAGTAGAATTGCTGCTAAAGTTCCTGCAATATGTCTTTTTCTTATTTTCATTTTTAATATATATAATAAATAACAGTAATCTCTACAAAATTTAGTATAAGAACAATTTCTTGTTTTTCTTAGTTTTTAAATCTTTTGGCTCTCCAATAATTTTATAAAATCAATTCTGTTAAAAAGAATATGAAATTTTTGAGTTTACATGTAGACTATATTAAATTTAAGCCTCTAAAAAAAGCTTTAAAAAAGATTGAAGAATTAGGAGAAAAAGATAAAAAAGAACAAAAATCAAAAGAAGCTTTAGCTATTTTAACTGCTGTTGAAAAATCTGATTCTAATATAGATGAAATTGTTAAGGAATTTGTAAAAAATGTAGAAGATATTGCTGGACAAGTTAAGACAAAAAATATTGTTTTGTATCCTTATGCTCATTTATCAAATAATTTAGCTTCTTCTGAGATTGCTTCAGAAGTTTTAGAAAAAGCAGACAAAGCTTTGAAAAAGAAGTTTAAAGTGATTCGAGCTCCATTTGGATATTATAAAGAGTTTGAATTAAAAGTTAAAGGACATCCTCTTTCTGAGTTGAGTAGAGAGATTAATATTAAAGGAGGAGAAGAAAAATATAATGAAAAACAACTTTTAAGAGAAATTTCAAAAACTAAGTTAGATAGTTCAAAACTCAAAGAAAATGACCATAGAATTCTAGGACAGCAAATGGATTTGTTTAGTTTTAATGAAACTGCTCCTGGAATGGTTTTTTGGCATAATAATGGTTTAGTTATTAGAGATGAATTAATTAATTTTTGGAAAGAAGTTCATAAGACTGCAAATTATGAACAAATTTCTACTCCTCAGATTTTAGATAAAAAATTATGGCAAATTTCAGGGCATTGGGAAAAATATAAAGAAAATATTTTTTTAACAGAATATGAAAAAAGACAATTTGCAGTTAAACCAATGAACTGTCCAGGAGGAATTTTAATTTATAAAAATTCTCCAAAGAGTTATAGAAATTTTCCTTTGAGAGTTGGTGAATTAGGAATTGTCCATAGAATTGAACTTTCAGGTGTTTTAGGAGGCTTATTTAGATTAATTCAGTTTACACAAGATGATGCTCATATTTATTGCACTAAAGAACAAATGAAAGAAGAATTAATAAGAATAATAGATTTGTCTCTTTTCTTTTATGAAAAATTTGGATTAAATTTAGACCATATTGAACTTTCTACACGTCCTGAGAAAAGAATTGGAGATGATAAAATGTGGAATCTTGCAGAAAAGACTCTTGAAAATGTTTTGAAATATAAGAAGGTTAAGTTTCTTATTAATAAAGGAGATGGTGCTTTTTATGGGCCTAAAATTGATTTTCATGTTAAAGATTCTTTAGGAAGAACCTGGCAATGTTCAACAATTCAATTAGATTTTGCAACTCCTGAAAGATTTGAATTAGAATATACTGATAAAGATAATAAGAAAAAAAGACCAGTAATGATTCATAGAACAATTTATGGTAGTTTAGAGAGGTTTTTAGGAATTTTATTAGAACATTATAAAGGAAGGCTTCCTACTTGGTTGGCTCCTATTCAAGTTAGAGTGTTGAATTTTACAGATAGAAATGAGGAAGCTGTGAAGAAAATAGTAAGGAATTTGGATGAAGAAATTCCAGAATTAAGAATAGATTGCGATGTAAGACAAACAACTATTCCTTCAAAGGTTAAAGATGCAGAAATTATGAAAATTCCTTATATAGTTGTTATTGGAGATAAAGAAGAGAAACAAGGAACAATAGCCGTTAGAATTAGAGGAGATAAAAAAATAAAGAATTTTAAAATTAAGGAATTTATAAGAGAATTAAAACAAGAAATTGAAAATAGAATTTAATTATTTTTCTTTCCAAAGAATATTCCAGTTTAAATCATAGATTGCATAAGGAAGAAGATTATTTTTATTTCCAGAATAAATACATCTTATGCTTGTTTTTACATTTGGTTTATTATATACGGATGAATCCTCTCTTCTAAATAAATGATATCTTTTTTTAGAGAGTTCTACTTGAAATAGAGTCTCACTTGAAGCAGTAACAATTCCTCTAGCAATTCTATCTAAAGAAATATGTTTTGTTTCTGCAGGACGAGGAGACTTTTTTCTAGGAATTTGTTTTTTCTTTAGTTTCATTTCTAGTAAAAGCTAATTTGAATTTATATGCATTTATATACT
>JAFCDI010000023.1 GCA_017609755.1 Candidatus Pacearchaeota archaeon | reverse complement strand
TTTCCTCCTCCGGAGATTAAAAAAGATCTACCCTAAAGCATAAATAAAAGGAGATAATGCACTACTTTGTCCAAAAATTATTAATAGTCCAGCTAAGATTAATAAAATTATAAGTGGTAATAACCACCATTTCTTTCTAACCTTAAGAAAACTCCAAACCTCATAAAGTAAACTTCTATTTCCACTCATTTTAAAATAAATTTTTTATGATTTATATTCTTTTTGTTTAATCTTTTGCTAACTCTTCACTATCCCACATATCTTTTGGGTTATCTTCTCTTTTAATCAAGAACCTTCCAGCAACTAAATAATCTATTCCTGTTCCCATCATACATCTATAAGCATCTTTTGGTGTACAAACTATTGGTTCTCCTCTAATATTAAAAGAAGTATTTATAAGAATTGGAATTTTACTTAATTTTCCAAATTCTTTGATTAAATCATAATAAAGAGGGTTATCATTTCTTCGTATTGATTGTAACCTTCCACTTCCATCAACATGAGTTACAGATGGAATTTTTTTATGCCATTCTTTTTTTATTGGATAAACCATTAACATAAAATCAGTGGGTCTAGGTATTGGTGTATCACAATCAAAATATTTTAATGCATCATCTTCACACACTACTGGTGCAAAAGGTCTAAACTTCTCTCTATGTTTAACTTTCAAGTTTAATATCTCTTGCATTTTTGGATTTGTAGGATTAGATAAAATGCTTCTACTTCCTAAAGCTCTTGGTCCCCATTCCATTCCTCCTTGAAACCATCCAATTACATTATCTTTAAATATTAATTTTGAGACTGCTTTAGCAATTTCTTTTTCATTTTTAAACTCTGAAAATTTAATGGAATTTTCTTTTAGAAAATTCTTTATTTCTTCATCAGAATATCTTGAACCAAGATAAGGATCATTAAGAATATAATTTCTTTTTTTATTTAAAAGAGCATTATAAACAAAAAGAGTTGCACCCATACTTGTTCCTCCATCTCCTGGATCTGGTTGTGACCAAACTTTTTTGAAAGGAGAATTCTTTAAGATTTTTCCATTAGCTACACTATTTAATGCAGAACCTCCAGCAATAACTAAGTTTTCACATTTAGTTTCTTTGTAGACATGATTTGCAATTTTAAATAATGCATCTTCAAATATTAGTTGAAGAGCTGCGGCAATGTCTTTATGTCTTTTTGTTAATTCTTCATCAGGATGTCTTATTTTCCCATCTAAAAGAGTGCATAATTTTTTAGAAGGCATTTTGTTTTTATAGGAATAAGTAAAATATTTCATATCCAATCTATAGCTTCCATCTTCTTTAATTTCAATAACTTGTTTTAATTTATTGTAATAATAATTTGTTTTTCTATTTGTATCTCCATATGGACTTAACCCCATTACTTTATATTCAGAATTATTAACACTAAAACCTAGATAAGCAGTTATTGTAGAATATAATAATCCTAACGAAGATGGAAATTCTATATCTTTAAGTAGGGTTATTTTATTTTTTTCTCCAATACCATAAGAAGTTGTTGTCCATTCTCCTACTCCATCTAGAGTAATTATTGCTGATTTCTCAAAAGGGCTTGGGAAAAAGGATCCTGCTGCATGAGCCATATGGTGCTCAACAAACAAAACATCTTTTTTATATTTCAATTTTTTCTTAATTGTTCTTATTATTCTTAACTTTTCATTAAACCAAGAAGGCATATTTGAAAGAAAAATTTTATAACTCTTTGGAAAATATTGTAAATGTTGATAAAGAAGTCTTTCAAATTTTAATAAAGGCTTTTCATAAAAGGCTATATAATCTATATCTTTAATTGTTAGGTTTTGGCTTTTTAGGCAATATTCTACTGCTTTTTCTGGAAATGAAGTATCATGCTTTTTTCTTGTAAATCTTTCTTCTTGTGCAGCTGCAACTATCTTTCCGTCTCTAAGTAAAGATGCAGATGAATCATGATAATAACAAGAAATTCCTAAGATATTCATTTTAAAATTGCCTATAATACTCTTCAAATGGTCGAGTAGTTAAATTTAATTCTCTCCAATAGCTTTTCTTAGAAGGTCTGTTATCAATGAATCTCTTTCCTGAGATTCTTGCAACAATAGAAGTTAAACCAACTCCAATAAAGTAAACAACTGAGAGTAATATTAAATTTATTATTGCTAAAATCAATTCACCAAACATTTTACTTCCTTCCATAAACTCATCAAATATTTTCTTTATTTTAGCCATCTTTTAATAAGACCTCCTAAACATAATATAAAAAGAGTAATTAAAAAAACATATAAAATGCTTATTGAGGATTTTATATTTATAATAAAATATAAGATTATTGTAAAAATTGCATAAGTGAATAAGAAACCTAACACATTTAATATTTTCATAAGTGTAAAAATAAATTGTTATTTAAAAAATTATCTCCTAAAAGAGCAATATTTTAAAAAGAATTCTTTTCTTTTAACAGGAAATGAAACCTAAAATAAAAAAAGTATTAACATATTTTCTTATTGTATTTATTACAATAATTATAGGATTGGCTTTTTTTGAATTTCTTAATTATAAGCAAGTAACTAAAATAGATTATTCTTATGTTTGGCCTCCTAATTTGGTTTATGTTTTTCATCCTGATTCTAGCATATTTAGTGGAATTAGTGGAGAATCTTATTTTACTATTAATTCTATGGGTTATAGAGGAGAAGAAATTAAAAATCATAATAATGAATATAGGATTTTAATTATTGGAGGAAGTACTTCTGAATGCTTATATTTGGATGATGGTGAAACTTGGCCGCATCTTTTAGAAGAAAAGTTGGGTAAAACAATAGATGGAAAAAAAGTTATTACAATGAATATTGGGAAAAGTGGGCATGGACTTAGAAATAATTTACTTGCTTTAAAATATCTTCCAGACTATTATGAACCTGATTTAATTATTGTTCTTGCAGGAGCGAATGATGTGTTATATAAATTAAGTAGAAAAGATTCCTGGCAACCTTTTAATGAAGAAGAATATGATAAAACAGAAAGTTATACTTTTAGTATTTCTCCAAAATATAATTGGAAGTCCACAATAATCTATAAAATTTATATGGTATTGCATTCAAAGGATAAAAATATTAAACCTCAAGATGGAATTGGTCAGACCTTGGTTGAAAATAGATTAAAGAGACAAAATTCAGAAAATTGGATTACTGAAATTCCAGACTTAAAATTAGCCCTTGAAGATTATCAAAAAATTATAGAAAGAGTTATTGAGTTATCAAAAGACCAAGATAGTGAGATTATATTTATGACACAACCTTATCTCTATAAAGAAAATATGAGTTCAGAAGAAAATGAATCTCTTTGGATGACTTATGATTTTGGAGATGTTTATTATTCTCTTGATGTTATGATTAATGTTACTGAAGAATTTAATAAAAGACTTCTTGAGGTTTGTGGAAATAGAGAAGATATTTATTGTATTGATCTTGGAAAAGAAGTTCCTAGAACTTTAAATTATATGTATGACGATATGCATTTTAATGAAAATGGAGCAAAATTTGTATCTGAAGAAATTTCCTCTTTTATTAAAGAAAATTTCTCAAATTTTTAAAAATCAAAAAA
>JAFCDI010000009.1 GCA_017609755.1 Candidatus Pacearchaeota archaeon | reverse complement strand
AAATCTCAACAAAGAATTTCAAGACTCCTAAAAATGTTAGAAGACGAGCACAAACCTAACCTTAGTGAATAAAATAAGTGACATAAGCTAAATAGTTCGTACAATATACATTATCTGAACTCTGAAAAAATTACTTATTTTAGGGCTTCTGAAAGATTTTTATAGACTAGTTAATTAAAAATATTATGAAAAAGAAAAGAGTGTTTTGGATTATAATGATTTTAATTATTTTAATTCTTGGAGCTAGAATAGCTCTTAAAAAAGATGATTGGATTTGTGATAATGGAGAGTGGATAAAGTATGGAGAGCCTCTTTCTCAAAAACCTTCTGGATATTGTGTTGATGGAGAAATTAATAATTTTAAAGAGTGTGTGGCTGCAGGAAATCCAATAATGGAAAGTTATCCAAGACAATGCATTGCTAAGAATCAAACCTATACAGAAATAATTGAAAATTTTTGCACTGAAATTCCAGAAGTTTGTGCAACTATTTATGAGCCTGTTTGTGGATATCCTCTAGAAGAAACATTTAGTAATTCGTGTTTTGCATGTCAAAATCCAGAAATAGTATATTGGATTAATGGGAAGTGTCCATGAAAGACAAATCAGTTGCAATTTTAGCAATAATTGCTTTAATATGCATTGGTTTAGCAATTTTTATAGATTGGCTTTTTCTTATACTCGCTGTTATAATTATGATAATAAATCAAAGAAAATTAATAAAAAATAAAAAATAAATTCAAGTTTTTGTTTTATTCTCCTTTAGGCTCTTCTGATGATTCTTCAGCTTTAGGTTCTTCTTCTACTGCTTCAGATTCTCTTTTTGGTTTTTCTTCTAAAGGCCTAGCTTCTTTTACTTTTAGTTCTCTACCTTCAACTTTTTTATTATTCATTTCTGCAAGTGCTTTTTCTGCATCAGCTTCATTAACAAAAGTAATAAATCCAAATCCTCTTGATCTTCCAGTGAATTTGTTTGTCATTACAATAGCATCTTCAATTTCACCATATTGAGAAAAAAGCTCTTTAAATCTTTCTAAAGTAACACTAAAAGGCAGATTTCCTACATAAATCTTTTTAGTCATTTTCGAACCTCCTTGCAATTCTATTGAGAATACTTTTCAAAACCCAAAACTGCAAATTCATTTTCTAAAATAAATTAGAAATAAGAGTATTTAAGCTTTTATCCTCTAAATTAAAAAGATATTTAAATAAAGTTCGCATAACCTTTTTTATGAAAATAGATATTAAAGCAATTGTTTTTGATGTTGGAGGTGTTTTAGCCCTTCCAATTGACCCAATAAAAGTAGAAAAACAAAGAAAAATTTCTGGAGTTCATTCAATAATCGCAAAAAAATTAGGAATTTCATTAGATCAATGGTTTGATTCAATTGATACAACTTATGCAAAATCAATAGAAGGAAAAATATCTAAACAAAAAGTTTTAGAAATAATAGCAAAAAACAATAAGATTTCCAAGAAAAAATTAAGAAAAATAATTCTTAAAACCTACAAATCAAAATTTAAACAAAATAAAGAACTTTTTAAAAAAGCATTTAAATTAAGAAAAAAAGGATATAAAATTGTAGTTTTATCAGATCAATGGCATTTTTCTCAGGAAGCATTAATGCCAAAAAGATTGTATAGAAAATTTTCTGAAGTGATTGTTTCATGTGAAGTTGGAATGAGGAAACCAAATCTCAAAATTTATAATCTTCTTTTAGATAAATTAAAACTTAAACCAAAGCAAATTCTTTTTATAGACAATCAAGAATGGAATATTAAGCCAGCAAAAAAAATTGGAATAAAAACAATTCTTTACAAGAACAACAAATCTCTTTTTAAAGAATTTGAAAAAATAGGAATATGAATTCTAAGAAGTTTTTAGAAAAATTAGAAATAGAATTAAAAATTTCTAAGAATTCAGAATACACTTTAAAAAATTATTTAAATTATAATAAAATTTTTCTAAATTTTACAAAAAAAGAACCAGAACAAATAACCGAGGAAGATATTAAGAAATACATTGCTGAAAAATTAAATAACAATTCTTCTTCGTCTATAATTTTATTTTTATCTGCTCTAAAATATGCCTATTCAAATGTTCTAAAAAAAGACATAACAAAAGACATTAAGAGGCCTAAAAGAGAAAAAAGATTTCCAACTGTTTTAACAAAAGAAGAAATAAAGAAGCTTTTTGAGATTTTAGATACAAAAAAATCAAGATTAATGGTTTCTTTAATGTATGCTTGTGGAATGAGAGTTTCTGAATTAGTCAATTTAAAAGTAAATGATTTGGATTTTGAAGAAAGAATAGGAAACATTAGGCAAGCAAAAGGAAAAAAAGATAGAATCTTTAATATTCCAGATTTTTTATTTAGAAGTTTAAAAAAACAAGCAGACAATCAGAAAGAATTAAATGAAGAATATTTTTTTTCAGGGCCAAAAGGAAAATTGTCGTCGAGAAATATTCAAAAAATAGTTTCAAATGCAGCAAAAAAAGCCGGAATTAAAAAGAATGTCCATTGTCATACTTTAAGACATAGTTTTGCAACTCATCTTTTAGAAAATAATGTAGACATAAGAAAAATACAAGAACTTCTAGGACATTCGGATTTATCAACGACTCAAATTTACACGCACATTTCAACAGAAGAATTAAAAAAAATAAAATCTCCAATAGATAGTTTATAAAATGAAAACAAAATGCCCTAAATGTGGACATGAATTTGAAACAAATGAATCTAGAGGAGAACTTCAAAAAAAAGGAATGTTAAACAAGGCTTCTAAAGGAGCTATTATGTCTAGACCTGCATTTGGATATAAAATAGAAAATAATAAGCTAATTCCTGCACAAAATTCAGAAGAAATTAGAGAAATATTTGAAGAATTTTTAAGAGAGAAAATTTCTCTTTCTCAATTATCAAAAAAACATAATTTATCTGTAAATGGTTTAAAGAAAATTTTAACTAATTTCACTTATTTAGGAAAAGTAAAATTTAATAATCAAATTCATGAAGGAACTCACGAACCAATTATCTCTTCAACTCTTTTTAATCATGTTCAAAACAAATTAGAATCTTTAGGAATAAAAAATCCAAAATAAACTTTTGTTTTGAATTCTCTTAAAATCCAAAATAAATTAACGTTTAGAACTCTGTCTTTTTTTACGAGCTTTACTATCTCCTGGTTTGTATGCTTCTTTTCTTCGAACATCAGCAACTAAAAGATTTCTATCATAGTTAGTGTAAGCTTTTACTAATTTTTCACTTTTTGAAAATTCAACAATTGCTTTTGCCAAAGCAAGTCTAGCTGCTTCAATTTGCCCTTTTTCTCCTCCACCAGACACTCTAATATCCACGTCAAAATTTAAATTATCTAGCACTTGTTTTGCAATTCTTAGAGGCTCTTCTATTTTTAATCTGTCAAATAATTGGAGATTTAAATGATCTCTTTTATTAATTGTTATTTTTCCAGAACCTTCTTTTAGAAAAGCTCTTGCTACAGCACTTTTTCTTTTTCCAGAGATTACTATTTTAGTTGTCATTTTTTGAAATTTCTTTTATTCTTATAAATTTCTCAGGTTTTTCTTTACCTGCTTTAATTGTTTCTGAATTTTCAAATTCTTTTGGAATTCTATTGTAACATTTTATTTTTTTAATAATCTGCTTTCCTCTTCCAAATCTATGTTCAGGAAGCATTCCTCTAATTGTTCTTTTTACAATTTTTTCACTAGTTTTAGAGTGTTTTGGACCTTTTTGACTGCTTCCAACCCGACTTCTTTTTTCTCTATATTCTTCTTCAATATTTCTTTTATCACCACTAATAATTACTTCTTCACAATTTAATATGACAATCTCATTTCCTTTTAATGCTTGTTTTGCAGCATAACTAGCTAATCTTCCTAATCGTGCACCTTTTCCATCAATTATTAACATTTTTCTATTATTTTTACTCCTTTTGCTTCTGGATTGCTTTTAATTTCTTCTAAAATAGTTAAACTCTCTGAACCTGATTTTTTAATTTTTTCTTTTGCTTTTTCTGAAAAATTTAATGCAACTATTTTTATTTTTTTCTCTAAATTTCCTTGTGAAAGAATTTTTCCAGGAATTACAATTGTTTTTGCATTATCTCCTAAATCATTTAATTTATCTAGATTTAAATTAATTCTCTTTTTTCTAGAACCTGAAAGAATTTCAGCAATTTTTATCCAATTCTTATTTTTTTTACTTTTAATTATTGTTTTTACTAATTCAGGATTGGTTTTTTTCTGTAGTTGTTTTTCTATTTTTGATTTAGTTTTCATCTTAATTATTTTTACGAGAAAGATTTCTTTCCCGCTTTACGCGTTAACTCGCAGGTAAAATTTCCAGTTTCTTTTAGTTTATAAAGGTTATGCAGGGGAAAGGATTCGAACCTTCGTAGGCACTAAGCCAACAGCTCTTGAGGCTGTCCTGTTTGACCACTCCAGCACCCCTGCATAAAGACAACCAAGGTTTTCCTCAGAAATTCTTGAAAATGAATTTCTTGGGCTTAGAAAATCCAGTTAAAGATTTTCTTAGCTTTATTGAACTTTCTTTTAAAATTGCTCTTAAGGCCAATAGAATTACAACTAGTTTTCTATATAAAAAACTTTAGAATTGCTTCTCTGCTTTTTTATTTTCCTTTGTTTCTCTTAGCAATAATAGCTTTTATTGAAAATCCAAATAAAGCAGTAGTAAAAAATGAAAATAAAACATATACTAAAATAGGATGAGTCATTAATGAATTTTTAAGCAAACTTCCTGTTATAAAAAGTGCAAGAGCACTATTTTGTAATCCAACTTCAATTCCAATTGTTCCAGAACTTCTAGTTGTTATATTAAAACCTTTTGCAATAAAATATCCTCCAAAAAGAGAGGTAAAATGAAGAAGTAAAAGAGCAGGAAGAATAGCAAAGCCTGCTTCAAAAGTTATTCCAGAACCTCCAGAGGTTTCACTTGCAAGAAATTTCATTAAAAAAACACATCCAAGCAAAATAACACCAATATATCTCATTATTTTTTCTAATTTTAGAGAAACTTTTTCTTTTTTATCTCTTAAAAACATTCCCATAAAAACAGGAAGCAAAATTAAGATTAATAAATTAAAAATTGTTTTTAAAAAAGGAAGAGAAATGCTCTGAGCATTTCCAAAATAATGAACTAGGAAAATATTTGTTAGGATAGGAATTGTTAAAAGAGTTACAAGACTTCCTATTGTTGTAAGCGCAATTGAGAGAGGAACATCTAGTTTAACTAAATAAGAAATAAAATTTGAAGTTGTTCCTCCTGGACAAATAGCTAAAATTAAAATTCCAATTTCTATTGCAGAAGGCAAATCAAATAATTGTAAAAGAAGAAAAGCACTTAAAGGAAGAAAAATTAATTGTGCTCCTAATCCCACAAAGACTTTTTTTGGTTTTTTAAATATTCTTTTAAAATCAATAGAATCTATTGATAAACCAATAGTAAACATAATTAAAAAAAGAGCTAATCCAATTAAAAAGTCCACAATCATAGAACTAAAACAAAATAAAGTTATTTATAGTTTTCTTATTTTTTTAGAGTTTTTGAAAATTCACTTAAATCTTTTTTTAGAGTTTCTATTGCTTTTTGAAAAATCTCTGAAGGATTCATTTGCCCAAAAGATTCAATAGTAACTAACAAATTTTTTGTAGGAATTATTTCTATACCTTCTTTTCCATTTTTTTTACAATAATCTGTGCAGGATTCACAAAAATCACATTTAAAATCCTCTTCTACAATAATTTTTCCATCTTTTAATTTTAGAATATTTTTTGGACAAAAAGAAATCACTTCTTTTGGACAATTTTTATCTATTTTTACCTCAAAAACATCTCTATAAAACATTAAACCTGGAGAGAATTTTGAATGTTTGGTTCCTTTATTTTTTTTAAGAATTCCAGTAAAAGCCAACTCTTGATTTTTATCTAAAAGAGTTATAGGAATTTTTTTATAAGCAACTTCTATATTTCCTTTTAAATCTTCAGAATAAACAATTCCTTCTTTTTTAACCTCTAGTTTTACTTTTTCTCCTTCTTTTGCTGAATTTTTTATTGGAATTAATCCAACTCTATGAGCAATTGTTTCATCATATAAAGGAGAATCATTTTTAGAGATTTCTAACTCATCAATAGCAGAAACTGGAATTTGGTTTATATATCTTCGAATAGAATTTAAAAGAGTTGAAGATGCTTCTATAGTAAATTGTATTTTTTCTGATTTTTTTTCTATAAGCTCCATTTTAAAATATTTCAAGTAGAGTATTTAAACCCTTCTTCCTCTTCTTCCTCCTTTTTTCTTTGGACCGCCTCTTGGAATTCTTGTAGTGTCAAGAATATTTAAAATTTTAAAGCCCTCTCTAGAAAGACTTTTAATTATTGCATGAGCTCCTGGTCCAGGAGCAGGATTTCTTGTTTTTGCTCTTATTCTCACATAAATTGATTTTATTCCTTTTTCTTTTAAATTTTCACTAATTCTTTTTGCAATAAACATTGCAACAGTAGGATTTGCTTTTAATCTATCGTGTTTAGTAACCATTCCTCCTGTAACTTTTGTTAGAGTTTTTCCAGACATATCAGTCACATGAACAATTGTATTGTTAAAAGAAGCATAAATATTCAAAACTGCTTCTATATTTTTTTCTTTTTTGCTCTTTTTTTCTTTTGAAGCTTCACTCTCTTTTTTTTCTTCTAATTTTGGAATTTCTTTAACTTTTTCTGAATCTTTTACACTAATTTTCTCAGTTTTTTCTTTATTCATTTTCTTTTGAATTTTCTTTTATTTCTTGATCTTCTTTTTTTTCTTTAATCTCTGTTTTTTTCTTAGGCTTTTTCTTTAATTCAATTGTATTCTCAAGCTCTACTGGAACAATATAAGAGGGGCTGTCAATTATTCTTCCATTTACAATAACTTTTTTATGAGATATTAATTGTCTAGCACTTTTTGGAGTTGTTGCTAATTTTTTTCTAATTACAAGAGTTTGCAATCTTCTATTTAAATAATCTTTTTTATCTAAAGATAAAACATCTGCAATAGAATTTACTTCTAAACCCAATTTTTTTAATCTTTCAAATAAAGCTTTTTGTTGATTTTCAGAAGCTCCAATTAATTTTTTAGCTTTTTCTCTTATTGCATTTATTTGAGATTCTGCTTTCCAAATTTCTTTTTTGTTTTTTAATCCATATTGTTTTTTTATAATTGCTTCTTCCTCAATTCTTACTTTATCAAAAGGTCTTTTTGGTTTTGAATATGTTTTATGTTTACGTTTCATTGTTTTTTATTTTTCTTTTTAATTCCAACACCTCTACTTCTATTTTTTCTAAAATTACTTCTTGTTCTCTGTCCTCTAGAAGGAAGTCCACTTGCATGTCTATAGCCTCTATAACTTTTTATTTTTTTGAGTCTTTTAATATCAAAATCTTTTCTCAATTCCAATTCGGCACCAGTTAAATGTTTATCTTTTCCTGTTTCAAAATCTGCTCTTCTATTGCGAAGATAAGAGGGAAGCTCAGGATTTTTTATAAAATTAGATATTTTTTCAATTTCTTCTTTTGTAAGTGAGCCAATTTTTCTATTCTTATCTAAATTTAAAACTTTACAAATAGCATTTGAAAAAGTCCAAGAAACTCCTTTAATTTTTGTTAATCCAGGATAAAGTTTCATTCTTCCTTCTATATCTCTTGATAGAATTCTAACTATTTTTTCGTCATATTCATTATTTGTTTTTGGTTTTTCAGCCATTTTTCTTACATTTGATGAAATAGATTATATCTTTCCATAGTAGTTAATTCAATAAAGATTCTTTTTTCAACCGCTTTTTCAGGATCTGGAAGATTTTGAATTCTTTTTTTCATCTCTTCAAAACTTTCAAATTCTTTTTCTTTTCTTTGTTTTAATATTTCTTGCATATGTTTTTTTCCTATTCCTGGAAGAAGTTCTATTTGATGAACTCTCTTATTTATTGCCTCAGCTTTATTGAAAAAATCAATAAATCTTTTACTATTTTCTTTAACTAAGGAATTTATAAATTCTTTTAATTGTTCTTTTGCAGTTTCAGTTAATTTTTCTCTACGTAGTCTTCCTAGAATGTAATATATCTTGTCTCTTTTTCCTTCTCCAATATAAACTTTTTCTCCAAGATTTAAAGAAATTCCTCTTCTAGGCACTAATTCTAGTAGAGTTAAATTTGTAGAACCTATTGCCTGAGCTAAAGGCATCATTTTCTTTTCCAAAGGATATCCATTTGGTAAGTATTCTAGTATTATTGCATATTCTTCTTTGCTCATTTTTTTTATTTGAATTCTTTAATAATTTCCAATATTTTTTTGATTTCATCTTCATTTAAATTAGCATCAGAAATAATTTTATTTACTTCTTCACTATTTTCTGGAAGAAAATCTATAAGTTTAGCAATAGAATTCTCATTTAATTTAATTAAATCTAATTTTTGAAGATTTTCTCTTAATTTTTTGGATTCAGCAGGTTTTATTTTTGTAAATTTTTTAATAAATGCTAAAACTTCTTTTCCTTTTTCATCAGATTTGTCAATATATTCTGTTGCTTCTGCCATGCTTAGAGGTTCACTATTTTTTATCATTTTTAGTTTCTTCCTTTAATTTACTTGTTTGCTTTATTTTTTTTAAATGTATTGGCTCAATTAAAAACTTTTTTTCTTTATTAGAGTCTTTAATTTTAACTAAATAAGCTTTTCCTTGTTTTTTTTCAATTTTTCCTGTTCTTCCTTGCAATCTAGTAGGAAAACTTGATTTAATTGATTTTTCCTTTTTTACTGCTACAGCATCGCCCTCTTTAAATTGTTTAAAATATCTACTAAGTTGCAATTTTCCACGAGTTCTAATTGATTTTCTTCTAACCATAATCTACTCAGAAAAATTCTATTTAAAAAACTATCTAATCAAATGTAGTTTTAAATTCTCTTATTTCATCAACTCGACTATGACACAAATCTCCGTTGCTTCTTGCATGATTCATGTTCTCTACAATAGCATTAAACATTTTTTCTCCCCAAACTCCTTTTCCACATTTCTCACAAAAATCTATAACACTATCTTTTGGAATTTCTGCTCCACAATATATACATTTTTTTGTCATCTGTTCACCAATTTTCTAATTGAAGAATTATAAAAGGCTAATTGATTTTTAAAGATTTGTATTTATTTGAAAATTATTCATATCTTAGAGCATCAGCTGGTTTTAATTTTGATGCTTGCATTGCAGGAAGAATTCCTGAAAGAGTTCCAATAATAAATGAAAATGCTAAAGAACCCAAAATTAGATATGCTGAGATAGAGGCTTGCAATAAACCTTCAAAACCTCCTGAACTTAGAGAATATTCAACTGCTTTAGCTAATCCAATTCCAATTACTACTCCAATAGCTCCTCCAACTAAACCTAATAAACCAGACTCAAATAAAAATATTTGAAGAATATCTGAATTTTTAGCACCAACAGCTTTCATTGTTCCAATTTCTTTTGTTCTTTCAATAACAGAAGTATACATAGTATTCATAATTCCTATTCCTCCAACAATTAGAGAAATTGCAGCTATTCCAACTAAAACTGCTTGAACAACTCCAAAAATGTTTTGAAAACTTTGCAATAATTGTTCAGAGGTTTGAACTTTAAAAGTTTCTTGCCCTTCTTTTTCATCTCTAAAATTTCTCAATTTTCTTTCAATTGTCTCTGCTACTTTTTCAGGAGAATAATTTTCTTCTGCTTTAACTAGAATAGAACCCAATTCATTTCCTGGAGATAAAATTTCTCTTGCAGCCTCTTTTGAAATATATATACTTGTATCATCATATTGGTTGCCTATTTTTTCTACAATTCCAATAACTTTGAACTCTTGATTTTCTATGAGAAGAGTATCCCCCATTTCTACTTCTCTTTTCCATAAATCAGAATATCCATGATCATATCCAATAACAACTTTGTATTTGTCTCCTGGCTCTATCCATCTTCCATCTTTTATTTCAAAACTTTGAATTTCAGACATTAATTCTATATCTTCAGGCTCAATACCAATAATATAAGCTATTTGTAGTTCTTTTTTAAATTCAATTTGACCTAATTTAGAAATCATTCCAATTGCCCATTCAACACCATTTATATTTCTTACAAGACCTAAATCATTTTCTGTTAATGCAAGAGAGGAACTTGTAGCTTGATTTGGAGACCCAAAACTTTTGGATTGAATAATAATCTTATCTTTTCCAAGTTTTTCAAATTCTTCATTAATATAATTTTGCATTCCTTGTCCTAAAGAAATTAGAGCAACAACTGCAGCAATTCCAATGAAAATACCAATCATTGTTAACCAACTTCTTAGTTTTCTTCTTTTAAGATTGTTAAATGCAAGAAAGAAATAGTCTTTCATGAAATTATCTCCTTTTCTTTTTTAATTTTCTTTTTTTAAGAATTCTATAAACAATATAACCTACAAC
Organism: Candidatus Pacearchaeota archaeon; assembly: GCA_017609755.1. Classification (GTDB taxonomy): domain Archaea; phylum Nanobdellota; class Nanobdellia; order Pacearchaeales; family GW2011-AR1; genus JAFCEV01. The sequence continues at coordinate 3,480 of JAFCDI010000009.1, read as the reverse complement.
ACTTAAAACTATAATTACTGGAATTAGAATTTTTGGTCTTTCTACAAGTCCAAGTTCTGCAGCTTCTTGAAAAGAATAAGTTTTTAAAATTAAATTTGTATTTTCACTAAACTCTTTGTTTGTAGAATCTCTAAAAGTTAGAGTAATTGGAAGAGTTATGATATTGGGCGCATTTTCACCAATAAGAACATCATAATCAACATTGTCAAAATCATCGCTATCAATATCTCCTAGATATTGTTCTCTTTCATTTAGAAATTTTATATTAGGAGTTTCTGCTACAGAAACATATAAAAATTTAATATCAGATAATCCAGAATTAATAACTTTTAATGTAAATATTTCTTCTCTTCCTCTTATTAATACAACAGAATCATCTAAGGCTATTTTTAATTCTGGTTCTGAATTAACTGTAATACTAATTAAATCAGATTTTTTTCCTTGAGAAGTCATGTTGATAGATTCATAGTTGTAAGTTATTTCTACGGGTATTTTATAAATTCCAGTAGTAGTTTCTGGAAGAGTTATTAACTGAAATTTAAAATCTTCCTCATCGCTTTCATCTAATTCTTCAATAAATTTTTCAGAACTAGATTCATAAGGAGCAAATGGAATTTCTTGTTCATTTAGATTTAATTTTACATTAAGATTTGTAACATCATAATCAAATATATTTTCAATTTCTATTGTAATATCTATAATTTCTCCTGGAGCAACCTCTGAAGGAGAACTTGAAACATCAGTTATAGAAATTGCACTAATAAGGTTTAAACTAAGAAAAACCATACAAAACAGAGTTAATATTTTTTTATTCATTTTTTTTCTTTTCTAATTTCCCATCTTTCATTTTTAAAACTTTCGAAGCATATCTTATTAGACTCAAATCATGAGTTACAAGAATTATTGTTTTTCCTTTTTTATTTAATTCTTGAAAAAGAGACATTATTTCTAATCCAGTTTTACTATCTAGATTTCCAGTAGGCTCATCTGCTAGAATTATTTCTGGATTATTAGCTAGAGCTCTTCCAATAGCAACTCTTTGTCTTTCACCACCAGACAATTCTTTTGGCAAATGATTTCCTCTATGGCTTAATTTAACATTTCTTAGAATTGTTTCTACTCTTTGTAATTTTTCTTCACTTTCCACTCTTTGAAACATCATTGGAAGTGCAATATTTTCTCTTGCAGTTAGAGTAGGAATTAAATTAAAAGTTTGAAACACAAAACCAATTTTTTTACCTCTAATTTGAGCTAAAATAGATTCTGCATATAAATCAATGTTTTCTCCCTCAAGACAAACATGCCCTTTTGTAGGCAAATCAAGAGCTCCAACCATGTTCATCATAGTGCTTTTTCCAGAACCACTTGGCCCAACAATAACAACAAAATCTCCAGAATTTATTTTTACATTTACTCCATCAAGAGCTCTAACTAGAACATTTCCCATTTCATAATGTTTTTTTACATTTTTTAGCTCAATTAATGTTTTTTCAGTCATTTCAAATTTCCAGAATTAGGTTTCTGAACTACCAGCACCTCAAAACTAAAGGAATCTTAGGTTATTTAAATATATTGTATTTTAAACACAAGTTTTAAAAACAATCTTTAAGCATTATTATTATGATAATTCCAGTTAGATGCTTTTCATGTGGAAAGCCAATAGGACATTTATGGGAAGAATATAAAAAAAGAATAGCTGCAGGAGAATCTCCAAAAAAAGTTTTAGATGAATTAGGCTTAGAGAGATATTGCTGTAGATCTGTTTTTCTAGGACAAGAAGACTTCATAAAACTAACTGGCAAATTTAAGAAATCCTAAAGAATATTTTTGACTCTTCAAAATTAAAATTTAAAGATTTAAAAAATCTCAGGACTTTGTTTCTTTATGTTAAGAAGATTTTTATTATTACTTGTTATAACCCTATTTATAATCTTTTTTAGTGTAAATATTTCAAGTTTTGAAGATAATTCAATGAAAAAAGAAATAAATTTATCAGAAATGACTCTTTCAGAAAAAATAGGGCAATTAGTGATAGTTAAACCCAAAAAATTAGATAACAGATATTTAGAGAAATTACAGATTGGAGGAATTTTTTTAAATGATAAGAAAACAAAAGAGGATTATTTAAAAACAATAGAATTTTATCAAAATAATTCTAAAATAGAATTATTTGTAGCAACAGATATGGAAGGATATTGGAATCCTTTTAATGAATTTTATAAGAGTAAAAATTTTGGAGAAATAAATTTAGAATCAGAAGCTTATGAACTTGGAAAAGAACATGGGAAAATTTTAAAGGAATTAGGATTTAATTTAGATTTTTCTCCGATTGTTGAGATTAGAAACAATATTTGGCTTGGAAGAAGTTTTACTGGCTCAGAAAAAGAGATTTCAGAGAAGATTTCAGGATATATAGAAGGGCTACATTCTGAGAATATTTTAGCAACTGCAAAACACTATCCCGGAGGCAATTTAGTAAAAAATCCTCATTTAATAAAATATAAAGTCAATGCAACAAAAACAGAATTAAATATGTTTGATACAGCAATAAATTCAGATGTGAATTTTATTATGATTGGACATCCAGTAATTTATGGAGAACTAAATTCAAATGGAAAATCAGCCACAATTTCACCTGAAATAATTTTGCCTTTAAAACAAAAATTTGATGGATTAATAATTACTGATGCAGTAACAATGCTTGGATTAAGAACTTCTTATTTGTTTAATTTTAGAAAAATTTATTCTGATTTAATTTTGGCAGGAAATGATATTGTTTTAGACACACATATTCAGTCTGGATATAGGGCAATAAAGAGAAGAATTTCAAAATTAGAAAAAGCAGTTCAAAAAGGAAAAATTTCAGAACAAAGAATTGATGAAAGTGTAAAAAAAATTCTAGAAGTAAAAGGCTATTCAGTTATTTAATTTTCCATTTGCTAGTATAATCGCAATTTCCACAATTTATTCTAATAAAACCATTTTTTATTCTTATACTAGGATTTTTATGTGGAGAGAGGCAATTTTTACAAAATAATTTTCTTTTTTCTTTTAAAGAAATATTATATTTCATTGCTAATCTTTTTATTTTTTTAATTTCTTTTGGAGACTTTTCATTAATATTTTCAAAAAAGTTTTCTATTTGTTCTTTTGCCTCTGTTTTTGATATTTTCTTTTTCATAATTAATTAAGAATTTTAGATTATATAAAAATAGTGAAAGACAGCTTATGAGTTTGGCAGCTTTTCGGCCACTACTGCTCACAACATAGGAAGCTTAACTTCTGTGTTCGGAATGAGAACAGGTGTTTCCAACCTATTATGGCTGTCTTCAAAAATTAAGACAAATCCAGATTTATAAAGCTTTTTATATTGGAAATTTGTGATATTTCTATCAGCTCTGAGCAGTATTTTAAAGGAAAGTTTGATAAAGGTAAACCTTGGTTGTTGATTAGCCTTAAGCGCAATTTTAAAGGAAAGTT
>JAFCDI010000008.1 GCA_017609755.1 Candidatus Pacearchaeota archaeon | reverse complement strand
AGATTCCTATTAATTTAGATTTCTTAAATCAGATTTTATAGCTTCTTCTATTTCTAAATTATTCTCTTTTAATTTTTCTCTTAACTTTTCTTTTTTTTCTATTTCATTTTTTAATTCAGAAATATCTTCTTTTATATTTTTTATTTTAGAAAATAAATCTTCTATTTCCTCTTTTTTGATATTTTGCTTGCAATCAAAAAGTTCTTCTTTTTTATTTCTTATTTCTTTTATTTTATTTTCTATAAAGGAATTATTTAGTTTTGATTCTTCTAATAATTCTAAAATTCTTTTTCCATTATCTTTTTCAAATTCATTTTGAAAATTCTCTTTATGAGATTTTACAATTTGCATTGAATTCTCAAATATATGAAAGAAACTCGCTAATGCTTTGAAATCAATCTCTCTTTGCAATTCATTTATTTTATTTTCAATATCTTTTTCAAGAGAAATAATTTTTTCTTTTCTTTTTTGATTTTCTAGATACTCTTTACTCTCTTTAATTTTTTCAATCTCTTTTTCAGTATTTTCTTTTTCTTTTTCAAGTTCACTTATTTTCTTTTTCAAATCTTCAATATTCTCCTTAATTCTTTCACAATTTTTTTTATTTTTCTCAAATTCATTTACCCTTTCTTTAATAGCATCAATTTCCTCACAGATTTCAATAATTTTTTTATTTTCTTTAAAGATTTCTGCCAATCTTTTAGAAAAGTTTTTTAGAGTCTCTCTCAAATCACTCATTTCTTTTCCAATAAGCACAGTTGCTCTTTCATAATTTTTATTAGAACTCTTATTAAAATTAACAAGAAGCCTATCAATTTTTTCAAAGAATTTTTTAAAGTCTTCTTTTTCAAGATTATTTATATTATCTAAGAACTCTTCTATAGCTTCAAGATATTTCTTTCTTCCTACTTCTGTAATTGCTTTTAATTTATCTTCTGCTTTTTTAGAATTTAAATCAAATTCTTTAACAGAAATTATTCTCTCTTTTACATTTCCATTAAAATTTTTTATCTCTTCAGAAATTAGAATAAAGATTCTTTCTTTTTCATCTTGATTGTTCTTTTCTTTTTCTTCTAAATAAGAAGGAATTTCAGAAAAAGAAATCTCTTTTTTAGGCTCAGAAATTTCTTTTTTCTTTCTTTTTTTTAAAAAATTAAGGAATTTCATAATTTATCTAAGATAGGCTTCTTAAAAAATTTTGCTTAATTCAATAACTTTCCCAAAGAACAAACTTCCTGTTTTTGATACGAGAAATATAAGAAATCATTTTCAATCTTCATCAACTACACCGGATTCAGATCCTACAATCCCTTGTGGTCCTGGATCCACTGTATCATCAATATTGCCAGCAGGCGATTTTGGAGTAGCATTTGGGTCTACACCAAGGTCTATTGTTTGACTTCCACTCTCAACAACATCCCTTTCCACAATTATATCATCAATTTCATCTATTTTATCTACAATTTCATCTATTCTATCTACAGTTTCCATAACTTCTGTTTGTTTTTCATCTCCTTCACTGTTATTTCCATCTACAATTATTTCAACTTTCTTTTCTCCAGTTTCATCTCTAGCCATTTCTCTCTTCAGTGTCTGCTTTTCACTACCCTCTATCTCCACAACAAGTTCTGCAACCAGTTGCGTTTTTCTTTCTTCTAAAGCATACAATTCAAACCCCTCAAAATCTCCAATTATACATAAAGTAGCTTCAATATCTTCAATCACATCATCAGCAATATCAGAAGAAACTTTTCTTTGAACAAACTGAAGTTTTTTACGTGCATGCTCAATATTTTTAGAAGCATCATCATCCTTCCCATTCTGAATATTTTCCATCGCTGAATTAAGTTCTTTTTCTCTAATTTCTAAAGCCAATATTACTTTATTATCTCCAGAAGAAAAAAACATTTTAACATTATCTACAAATTTATTAATACCAGAATATGTTTGCGATTGATTTTGAGCCTGAACTAAAGGAAAAATTAATAATATTCCTAATAACAGTATGATTATTACCCTTTTTTTCATAACAGTATATAGAAGTTGTGTATATAAATTTTATCTTATTCAATAACTTTCAAATAAGACTAATTTTCCTCTATCATCTCTTAAAAATAAACTATCTCCAGAATCAGTCCAAACATAGTTTTGATTTTTCCAGAATAAAGTATTTTCACTATTGCTACCCTTTCCTGTTAAGATATTAACATGTTTGTTTTTTCCTAAAACAAATTCTGAAAATACAAATTTCTTTCTTCCTTCATCTTTAATTTCCCAATTAGTTAAATTACAATCATAATCACAAATATTTTCAAAGATAATAAGCTCTTTTTTATAATCTAAATCAATTAGACTAATACAATTAGCACATATATCTTCAGATTTTTCACAAAGATTTTTATTACACTCTCTCCAAGCCAAATAAAATTTATTATAATTCATATCTTTTCCAGAGGGAAAATAAATATTTGCATATCCTTCTTCTACTATTTTCAAATTTATATTTTCATTTTTATAATACAAATAAGCAAGACTTCGTCCATATCTATCTTCTCTTTCTTTTCCAAATTTTAATATAACAGTTTTATTAAGAACTAAATTTTCTAAAAGTTCTTTAGCCTCTCCATAATACTTTTCTCCTTTTTCAGGAGTATTAATTCCTAATAATCTTATAGAACTTCCATTACTTTCTACTGTATCTCCATCTATTACTCTATCAATAAAGACAGTTTCAGATTCAATTAAATATTCTTCTAATTTATTATCTAATTCAGGAAAAAACGCAAGTAAAATTCCAATTAAAATTAAAATTCCTATAAGAAATATTTTTCTATATTTTTCTTTATTCATATCTTTTCAATAAGAATAATTAATATAAATAAACTTGTATGATATTTAGTATGGAAAATTCAATTCTTCTTGCAGATAGAAATTCAAAAGCATGGAAATTTGCAAAAAAGATAAAAAAGTATATTCAACAAGAAAAAAAAGATTACATTGATTTATGTGAATTGGAAATGAGAGAGTTTAGAAATAAGGAATTACTTCCATATTCTCCTCAGAATTTAAGAAAAAAAGATGTTTATTTAATTCAATCTTCAGATAAAGACCCTAATAAATGGTGGGCAGAATTATTATTAATTAAAGACATGGCCTTAAGTGCATCTGTAGAAAATTTAACTTTTGTTTTGCCAAATATGGCTTATTCAAGACAAGATAGAAAACATAAATCTCGTGTTCCAATATCTGCAAGAGCAGTTGCTAATTCTATTTCTCCTGGATTAAAGAGAATAATAACTTCAGATTTACATGCTTCACAAATACAAGGATTTTATCCTGCAAATCTTCCTGTAGATAATTTGTATAGTTTTCCAGAAGCAGTTAAATATCTCAGAAAAAATCATTTTAAAGATTTAGAGAATTTAGTTATTGTTGCTCCTGATACTGGAGGAGTTGGAAGAGTTAAATCTTTTTTTAGAAGAATGAATACTGCAAATAAAGAAGATTCAAAGAAGCATAATTATTCAATGGCAAACATTCTAAAAATAAGAAATGAAAATAATGAAGTAGAAGATATGAAATTAATAGGAAATGTGGACAATAAAAATGTGCTAGTTGTTGATGATATCTATGATAGTTGTGGAACAATTATGGAAGCAGGAAAATTATTAAGAGAAAATGGAGCAAAAAAATTATTGGCTTATGCTGCTCATGGAATATTTACTAAAGGAAGAAAAGATCTTACGAATTTTTTTGATATTGTAATGACTAGCAACACTCACTATTCAAGAAAAGACAAATTAGAAGTAATTGATGTAAGTCCTTTATTTGCAGAAGCAATTTATCGTGCTCAAAAAGGAGAATCTATTTCTAAATTATTTGAATAAAATAAAGATTTAAGAAACAGCTCAGAAAATGTGAGGGACAGGATTCGAACCTGCGTAAGCACTAAGCTACAGGATTTCTTACGAATTTTTTTGTCTTAAGTCCTGCCTGTTTGACCACTCCAGCACCCTCACATAGTCAAATTTTCAAATAGAATTATACTTAAAAACTTTTGTAAATCTAAAATCCAAAACAATTTCTATACTTCATCATACTAGAATATTTAAGAAGCAATTTCGCATTGCTGAGTTCACTCTCTACCCACATATCTCCATTTGCTTTAGCAGATTGAACAACTTCACACAATCCTTTTTCATTTAAATCAGAAATATATTTTGCATGCATAATTAAAACAAAATCAGGACTTCCAGAATTTAGAAATCCTTCTTTTCCAATTAAAAATCCACTTCTCCAAACTCTTTCTCCTTCTTCAAAACTATAAAATTGCAATCCTATTATTCCATTAGAAGGTAAATCCAAAATAGCTTCACTATAAAGAACATTTTGTCCAAGAATATTTATTTCTTCAGAACTTAAAGGAACAATTTCTATTGAAGTTCCTCCATTATTTCCTGTATTTTCAGAAGTAACATTATTATCTTTTCCATTCAAAAATATAATTAGTAAAACAGCCACTATCACAACTATTCCTAAAACTATCCAGAATATTTTTTTATTTTTATTTAACTTCATTATAATTCCTTTTTTTAGTGAAGTTCCAAATAGAATAACATTTATTAATCTTTTTAATCTAGTTATTTTATGAAAGAGCTGGTGATTAAGCTTCTAAAAAAAGCATTAAAAGCAAAAAAAGTAAAAATAAAAGAAGAGCAAATAGACAAACTTCTTGAAATTCCTCCAAATATAGAATTAGGAGATTATGCTTTTCCATGTTTTTTTCTAGCTGAAAAATTTAAAGAATCTCCAGAACAAGTTGCATTAGATATTAGAGAGAAAATAGGAACACCTCCAGCAACTGATTTTGAAGATATTCAAACTCAAGGCCCTTATATTAATTTCTTTTTTAATAGAAAAAGTCTTGCAAAAAAATTAGTTTGGAATGCAATAAATAAAAAAGAAAATTTTGGAAAAAGTAAAATAGGAGATAAAAAGAAAATTATTGTTGAGTTTTCTTCTCCAAACATAGCAAAACCTTTTGGAATAGGACATTTAAGATCAACAATAATTGGAAACTCTATTGCAAATCTATGTGAATTTCAAGGTTTTAAAGTAATTCGTTTAAATTATTTAGGAGATTGGGGAGCTCAATTTGGAAGACTTTTAGTAGCATATAAAAAATTTGGAAATGAAAAAGAATTACAAAAAAATCCAATAGAATATATGCTAAATCTTTATGTAAAAGCAAACAAAAAACAATTTGATAAATTAGCAGCAGAAGAATTCAAAAAGCTAGAGAATGGAGAAAAAGAAGAAGTAATGCTCTGGAGAACTTTTAAAGAATATAGTCAAGAGGAATTTAATGAAATGTATCAAAAACTTGGAATAAAATTTGACCAACAACTTGGAGAATCAATGTATGGAAAAAAGATGAAAGAAACTATTAAAGAATTAAAAAATAAAGATTTATTAAAAAAAAGCCAAGGTGCTCAAATAGTTGATTTAACCAAATATGGACTTGGAGTTTGTTTAATAGAAAAAAAAGATGGAGCAACACTTTATGCTACTAGAGATTTGACTTCTGCAATTGATAGATATAAAAAATATAAATTTGACAGAATGATTTATGAAGTTGGAAAAGAGCAAGAACTTTATTTTAATCAATTATTTAAAATTTTAGAATTAATGGGGTATAAATGGGCTGAAAAATGCATACATGTAATTCATGGACATTACTTAGATAAAGATGGAAGAAGATTTTCAACAAGAAAAGGAAAAAGTGTTTTTATGAAAGATATTCTAACAGAAACAATTTCTCTAGCAAAAAAAGAAATTAAAAAAAGAAGTCCAAAAATAAATGAATCAGAATTAGAAAAAAGAGCATCTAAAATTGCAATTGCAGCAATCTTTTATGGAGATTTAAAAAACAATAGAAAAAACAACGCTCTTTTTGATATTAAAAAATTTGTTTCTTTTGAAGGAGATACAGGCCCGTATATTCAATATAGTTATGCAAGAGCAAGTTCAATTCAAAGAAAAGCAAAGAATTCTCAAAAATTTGAAGTTTATGATTTAGAGAATATAGAAATAGAATTAATAAAAAAACTTTTAGAGTTCCCAGATATTGCATTAAAAGCATACACTTTTTTGAATCCTTCATTAATTGCAAATTATGCTTATAAAATTTCTAAGCTTTTTAATGAGTTTTATCATTCTTGTCCAGTAATTGGTTCAAAATCAGAAATGTTTAGATTGGCTTTAGTAGAAGCATTTAGACAGATTATAAAAAATTGTGCACATTTATTAGGATTTGAATTACTTGAAGAAATGTAAAGAAAAATTATTTAAATTCAAAATACTTTTAATAAAAATAAAAGGGAGGTGAAGTTTAATGGTTCAGACAAAAAAGATGAATGAGAACTTTTTTGTAAAATTACAAAAAGAGCTTACTACAATAGGAGAATTGATTCGTGCTAGACAAGACGAAAAACAATCTATTTTAAATGAATTTGATTTAGAGAGTAAGAGATTCTTTTTTGGTAAGATTTCTCAAAGAGCTTTAGCAGCTTCTGTAAAAAAGACAAATTTAGAATTGCAAAGATTAGACAAAGATATAAGAGAAGCAATTAAGAGAGCAAGAAGTCTTTCAAATAGAGAAATGAAGCTTATAGGTGACCAAGCTCCAATAGGTTATAGAGCAACTATATCTGGAATAACTGGAGGAGATAAGAAGAAAAAAAAGGCACCAGCTAAAAAGAAAACTGTAAAAAAGAAAAAGTAGTTATCAAAACTTATTTAAATTGCTTTTATTTTAGAATCTTATCTATTAAACAAAAAAGGAGGTAGATATGGCAAAAAAAGATGGGTCAAAAATCTTAAACTTTGTTGTTTGGCTAACAGGGATAATAGTATCTCTTGCAGTAGGATTTGGTCTAATTGGCGGAACATTGAGTGTTCCTTATTTAGGAATTGTTAATGTAATTGCTGGTTGGGTTGTGATAGTAACAACATTACTAGGATTAGTATTAGCTTTATTAAAAATCTAAATTTTATTTTTTATTTTTTATTTTTTATTTTTGAATTAGAAAAAAGATTTTATTTTCTAATAAATTTTCTGAAAGATTATTTGATTTAAGAATTAGAATAGAAATTAAATAAAAATAAAGGAAATTTTAGCTTATTTTTTCTTTTTAACACACCAAGCTTTTTTCCATGGTCTTATCATAAGAATTATCCATGCTAAAAGATACCATCCCCAATGAACTGCTAATATTAAATTGGAAAAAGCAGGCCAAACTGTCATAAGAAAAAAAGCAAATGCAAAAACACTTAATTTTGCAAGTGATATGTCCCAAGCATCTAATTTTTTAACTTTATCATGAAGTTTTTTCATTTTTTATCTCTTGATTTCGCTTAGCATTTATATTAAATTGCCTTTCGCAAAACCGTTCGCCACCTCCTTTTAACTCTCTTTTATTATTTAACTGGCTTCATTTCTTTCCAAGCAAGTTCAAACATTTGTTCTAGAGCCTGAGCAAAGAATTCTGTGTTTATCCATATTCCAATGTCATAATTTTGATGGAATTTTTTATCGTCTAAAAGCATGAACATTAATTGATTTGAATCAATAATCATAAATCGAGCTTTTAATTCTCCAATATGTTTTACTTCTGCAACTTTCTTTAATTCTTTTGCAACTTTTAAATTATTTTTATCAATTGGAGCAGCAATTCTTATCTTTACTCCTCTTTTTTTACACTTTTCCATACTAGGCATTAAAGCTTCAAGTTTTCTATTTAATCCTTCTGCTGTTGTTACTAAAGTAATTGTTGACTCAGCATCTCTTATCATCATATCTAAATGATTGTAAAGATTTTGTCTTCCTCTTATACTTCCAGACAAATCAGAAGGTTCTACAAACTTAATTCCTTTTGTAAAAAGCATATTTAATTCATTAAGAACTTCATCTTCTTTTAAACTTTCTAATCTTTTTGTTCTTTCTTTAGCAGAAATCATTAAATTTTTCTTTACTCTTTCAACAACTTCTTCTGGTTTTAGAGCAACAAATTTAATGGGTTTTCCTAGCTTCATAATAATAAATCCTTTTTTTTCTAAACTTTCTAAAATATCATAAGTTCTAGAACGAGGAACATCAGAAATATTACTTAATTCTCCTGCAGTAGAAGTTCCCCTGGATAATAAAGCAGTCCATACCTTTACCTCATAGAGGTTCAAATCAAAAATTTTCCTGAGCCTACTTAAAAATTCTTCTTTGACAATCATGGTGATATTAGTTGGGTTTTATTTTTAAAGATTATTATGCTAAAAGAGTAACCTTGAAGGATTACTTCTTAGTAGTCAATAACAATTATTTGTCCCCTTTTATCTTTTATTTTAAAGTCAATTTTCTTTTTAAATCTTTCCTTATTAGTTGTAACAATTTCTAGTTTTTTTGAATTAATTCTCTCTTTTATGAGAGATTTTTGACTATTCAAAATTTTTTGAAATTTCTCTTCGGTAATTATCTTTAAAGAATGGAGTTAGATTAAAATCAAAGTCTACTCCAAATTCTTTGGCTTTTTTAAATTCAATTTTCTTGACATTTAATTGTTTTTTGAGAATTTCAGAAAGTTCTTTTTTTAATTCTAATTTTTTGACAATAACTTTTGAAAGAGGCCACTTTAATCCAATACCTTCTTTATCTCTTAGAGCCAAACCTCTTTCAATTATTTGTAATAGTTTTTCAAATTCATTCTCTAGAGATTTATTTATCTCTTTTTCATTGAATTTAGGCCATTTTGAAAGATGAACAGAATTCTTTTCAAAATTAGAATAGACATATTCAGAAATATAAGGAGCAAATGGAGCTAACAACAAAGAAACCTCTTTTAGAACTTTTCCAATTATTTTTTTTGTATCTTCTCTTTCTCTAGCCATTTTAATATATCCTCTAGAGAAATCTTTTACCACAAATTTCATTATTTTTTCAAAAGGAGGATTTAACAAATAATTTTCTAAATCTTTTGTAACTTCTTTAATTAATTTATTTAATCTACTTAAAATCCATTTATCTTCTATTTGCAGAAAACATTTTTTATTTTCTAATTGATTATAATAAGTATTACAATTATATAGAACAGTTAAAAAAGGAATTATTGCTTCTTTCATTAAATTAAATGAAAATCTCTTTGAATTTCCTACATCAGAGGTGAAGAATTGCAATCGAATTGCATCAACACCTGCCTTGTCAATAATTTCTCTTGGAACAATTATATTTCCTTTACTTTTGCTCATTTTTTCTCCATTTTCATCGACAATGTGACCCATAGAAATAGCATTTTTGTATGCAGGTTTATTAAATAGTATAGCAGCTAGAACATGAAGAGTATAAAACCACCCTCTTGTTTGATCAACTCCTTCTGCAATATAATCATAAGGAAATCTTCTCTCAAATTCTTTTTTATTTTCAAAAGGATAATGAAATTGTGCAAAACTAGCTGCTCCAGAATCATACCAACAATCAATAACATCAGGTATTCTTGTCATTTCTTTTCCACATTCACATTTAAGTTTAATTTTGTCTATCCATGGTTTGTGCAAATCAACTTTTCCAGTTATTTTTTTAGTAGAATTTTTTTTCAACTCTTCAACACTTCCAATTATTTTTTCTTTTCCACATTCACATCTCCAAATTGGAAGAGGAGTTCCCCAAAACTTAAATCTAGATAAAGACCAATCTTTTGCACCCTCTAACCATTTTCCAAATCTTCCTTTTTTAATATGTTTTGGATTCCAATTTATGATATTATTTAATTTTCTCAATTTTTCTCTTATTTCATTAACTCTAATAAACCAAGAATCAATTCCATAGTATAATAAAGGAGAATCACATCTCCAACAAAAAGGATAAGTGTGTTTAAATTTTTCTTTTTTAAATAAAAGATGTCTTTTTTTCAAATCTTCTATTATATCTTTTTCAGCATCCTTCACAAATTTTCCTCTAATAAATTCTGGAACAATATTTAGAAATCTTCCATCTTCTCCCACAGTATGAATTTCTGGAAGTCTCTCTCTTTTTCCCACTATATAATCGTCTTCTCCATACATTACTGCTGTATGAACTATTCCTGTTCCATCTTCAGTTGTAACAAAATCTGCAGAAATTATTTTGTGAGAATTTTCATTTGAAATTTCTTTAATTCTATAGAGAGGTTCATATTCTAATCCAATTAAATCCTTACCCTTGTATTTTTCAATTATTTCTCCTTTAACTAGTTCTTTTTTTTCTTTTGCAAGAATTATTTTATCTCCATCAGGCAATTTAATCTTTACATAATCAATCTTGTTTCCTACTGCTAATGCAACATTTCCTGGCAAAGTCCAAGGAGTTGTTGTCCAAGCTAAAATATATTCGTCTTTTTTTCCTTTTACTTTAAAAGCAACATATACAGATTCTTCTTCTATGTCTCTGTATCCTTGAGCAACTTCATGACTTGATAAAGGTGTTCCACATCTAGGACAAAAAGGAACAACCTTATGCCCTTCATAGAGCATTTTTTTATCATATAATTCTTTTAAACTCCACCAAATACTTTCAATATAATTATTGTCTAGAGTAACATAGGGGTTTTCTAAATCAATCCAGTAATTTAATTCTTCTGTTGATTTTTCCCATTCCTTAATATAATCAAAAACACTTTCTCTAGCTTTCTTCACAAATTTTTCAACTCCATATTCAATGACTGCCTTCTTGTCTGATAAATTAAGGTTCTTTTCAACTTGGACTTCAATAGGCAATCCATGACAATCCCATCCCCCTTTTCTAGGAACAGAAAAACCATTCATGAATTTGAATTTACATATTATATCTTTAAAAGTACGGGCTTCTAAATGATGCAATCCAGGAGGAGCATTTGCAGATGGAGGTCCTTCTAGAAAAGAAAATATTTTTTTCTTAGGATTGTCTTGAACAGCTTTTTTTATCTCTTTAGAGCACTTTTTCCAAATTTCTCTTGCTTTATGCTCAACTTGCTTAAAATCATACATGTTAAAGAAATAGAATTCAATATTTTTAAAGATATTTAATTAAGCTCTTCCAAAAATTCCTTTTCAAGGAAATGAAGTTTACTAGGAATAATTAAACAATAAGGTTTTCTAACTCCTGAAAATTCTTTAAATTCTTCAATTGTTTTATAAGAAATCTTTCTGTTTGAAGTTCCTAATACCTGACATAAAACTAACTTATTTAATTTTATTTTATATTCTTTAGCAGCTTTTTCTAGTTGATTTAGAGCATCTAAAAATTCTAATCCAATATCAATAAGAACTAAACTATGTGCTTTACTTGATTGATTTTCTTGAACAATTTTCATAAAACTTGTTGGTTCATAGTTTTTTTTCCAAGCAGGCATACTTGCTATTTTTCCAAATTTATATAATTGTAATCCTGTTTCTGCAATTGCATCAAATATTGAAGCATTGTAAATAATTTTTGTTCTTATTCCTGATTTTTTTGCTTCTTGTAATAAAGTTATGTGTGTAGTAGCTGTTAAAGGACTTCCATAAACTAAAAGTGCAACATCGCATTTATCTGCTTTTTCAAGAATTTCTAGATTTTCTACAAATTCTCTATTTGCATCAACTATTTTTTTACCAATTACTTCTTCTAATTGATGCTTTGTATAAGGAAAATCTACAGTGTAATTTTCTAAATAAATTTTTTTGCATTTTTTAGCAGCTACTAATCCAAATTTTGATATTCCATCTCTATTTAATCCCAATCCAATTATATATAACATAGAAATCAGAGAAAAAAGAAGTTTATAAGTTTATTTTTTCATGCTTTTCCAAATTTCTAAACCTTCTAGACTATTTCTAATTCTATCTGGACTTTCACAAATAATAGTTGTTTCTTTATTTGAAGGTAAATTTTCAAGAAGTTCTTTCCATTGTTTTTTCTCTAAATTCTTATGCCTTTTTTCTCCTTTTTCTCCATACTCAATTCCAGAAAAATGAACATGCCATTTTTCACAAGGAAACAATTTTTTTATTTTTTTCCAGTCTATTTTCTTTTCTCTTGCAAGAACATGTGCAAAATCAATACAAAAACTACATCCAGTTTCTTTTACTAAATTTGAAATTTCTTCAGGACTTCCAAAAACATTCACTTTACCCATTATTTCAGGACACAGTTCAATTTTCCATTTATTCTTTTTAATATCTTTTAGAATTTCTTTAATTCTTAATCTAATATTTTCAAATGCAAATTCTTTATTTTTTCCAAAATATCCTGGATGAAAAATTATTCTTTTTGCTCCTATCCAATTTCCAATTTGACAGCAATCTAGAATTCTTTTTTTACTTGATTCAATCTT
The DNA here is from genome assembly GCA_017609755.1 of Candidatus Pacearchaeota archaeon. GTDB lineage: Archaea > Nanobdellota > Nanobdellia > Pacearchaeales > GW2011-AR1 > JAFCEV01. Next base: position 25,880 of record JAFCDI010000008.1, on the reverse strand, counting down.
CTTTAACTCATTTGAATTTAAATTAATCCAATAAGGAGCATGAATACTCAAATCAATTTCTAATTTTTTTGCAATTTTTCCTATTCTTAGAGCATCTTCTTTATTTTTTATATAAACTCCATAAGTAAATGCAATTTCACAAGCTTTTAATCCCAATTTAGAATAATTTTTTAGAATTTCTTCAGCATTCTTAATTGAACCTAATCCAGAAGGCCCAAATTTTATTTTCATTTTCTTTTCAAACTTCTACTAGTAACTAAAGCAATAAAGAAAAAGCTAAACATTAGAACATCACTTCTAATTAACATTCCTGCAATTCCTCCAAGCAAACTTAGATAAACAATTATCTTAAACCATTTTTTTCCTGCTTTTAGTTCTTCTTTTGTTTTTTTAGCAAGAATTTCTCCAATAAAAAAACCTAAAATTAGAATTCCAATTCCTATTAATATTTTAAATATCTCTTGCATAATTAGTTAAAGAAATTTGAGATTAAAAGACTTTTGGAAAAGAATTCAACTTTCATAATTTAGAAACTTATCTGAGAAATCATTAATTTCTTTTAATAAATCTATTCTATAATTTTTTCCTTTAAATCTTGTTAATTCTCTATAATAATTTCCTGCTTTGATTATATTATTTACTATAGTTTCTCTTAACTCTTCATTTATTTTTTCAGGTTCTTTATTCTTAATAAATTCTTTAAGATTATTTAGAGTTACAACAAGTCTTTTTTCAAGTTCATTTGGTTTCATTTCACAATAATTTTTTACAGGAACTTCATTTAATTCTTCTATTGTATTAATAATCTTTTCTTTTAAATATTTGTATTTTCCATTATTAGAGTGATTTAAAGATTCATAAAATTCTCTAGCGATTTTTAAGGATTCTACTGCAATTATTGGGCGATTTTTTTTCCAGTCTTTTCTTGCAGATTCTAGTAGTTTTGAAATTTCTGCTATTTTAAAATTCTCCTCTTTTATTTTCACCTCTAGATTCATATACTTTATCAACAAAAACTCTTTAAATAATTTAGTATTCTTAATCATATGTATTTTAAATATTTGATAGTAGCGAGTAAAAAAGATAAGGCAGGAATAAATATAACAACTCAATTATCTCAGTTTCCAAATTCAGCTTTTAATTTTTATTTAGTTGAAGAAGAGATAATTTATACAGAAAATCTAAATTTAGAAAAAATAAATAGATATGATTTTATTATTTTTGCTTCAAAACACGAATCAAGCAAAAAAGAAAAAACTCTTTCTATTCATGCTCCTGGAAATTGGAGAATTGCAGAATTAGGAGGAAAAAGTAGAGAGATTTCAAAAACTTCTGCTTTATTTCAAAAGCAATTATTTGAGAAATTAAATTATAATGCAAATAGTTCAGGATTAGGAGAAAAATATAAAGTAACTTTAGAGTGCACTCATCATGGGCCTTTATTAGACAAACCCTGTTTATTTATTGAAATTGGCTCAACAACTGAAGAATGGGAAGACAGAAGAGCAGGCTTTATTGTAGCAAAAACAATTTCAGAGACAATTAAGAATTTTAAGCCTAATCCTTATAATGAAATTGCAGTAGCAATTGGAGGACCACATTATTGCCCTAATTTTAATAAAATACAATTAAATTCAAATGTAGCAATTTCTCATGTAATTCCAAATTATGTTTTTCCTCTAACAGAAGAAATGATAAAAGAAGCAATTGAAAAAACAGAAGAAGAAATTGATTTTGTATTATTAGATTGGAAAGGATTAGGAAGAAAAGAGCAAAGAGACGAAATAATAGAAATTTTAGATAAATTATATATTAATTACAAAAGAACAAGTCAAATAAGTAAATAATTTTTCTTAAAAAATACGCCCTGGGCAGGAATCGAACCTGCGAGCCCAAAGGGCCCGGATTAGCAATCCGGTGCAATACCATTATGCGACCAGGGCATGATTTTAGAATATTTTTCTACTATTTAAGCTTAATTATTTGGCCAAATATAAGGCAGTTCTGGAGATTCTTTCCAACCAAATTTAGAATAATAATTTTTATCTTTTCTTAATAAATTTCCTCTATGAGATGAATGAAATTTTCTACTTCCAAACCAAGGAGGAAAAACAATTTTTCCTCTTATAGTTTCAAATTTCATATTGTTTTTATATCCTCTAGAAATCCATTCTTTAATTGCCAAATTAAAATATAATTTAAGAGCATTGGAATATCCTTTCCACATTTTTACAGCAGGATGATTTCTCCAACCTTTTGTTTTAGTTCTATTTAATATAATATTTAGAATTTGAAAAGCTTCTACTCTTTGTTTTCCAAGTCTTTTATCGTCTAATACTTCCACAGATTTTTTCAAGCTTGAATATGGTAAAAAGGTTTGCATTTTATTTTTTGTTTATTTGATTAAACCAAACTCTAGAGAAGAATATAGATAAAAGTAGCAATATAAATCCTGCTATTAGAAAAAGAGAACTATTTAAAATAATTCCAACAATAAATAAACAGAGAATACAAATAGAACAGACAACAGCATTTATTTTATCTTGTTTTTTTAATTTTCTAAAAATTCTTTTCATTTCAGAGAATAGCGAGGGCGGGATTTGAACCACGCGACCTCCGGGTGTCCGAAATCGAAGATTTCCGAGCAACTTAAAGTTCAGAGAACTTCAACTTTATGGGCCCGACGAGCACTCCAGACTGCTCCACCTCGCTATAATAATAAATACTCTAATCTACTTTTAAACTTAACGCCCGCACCAGGAATTGAACCTGGGAGCCCAAAGGGCCATCCGCTCCAGGGATGTGCAATACCACTATGCGATACGGGCAGAACAATATAATATCTTTCTAAACCTTTAAAAAACTAGAGGATTTATCTTCTTTTATGTTAGAATTAGGAATTGATGATGCAGGAAGAGGTCCAGTAATCGGTCCAATGGTTTTAGCAGGTTGTTTGATTGACAGCAAAACATTAATCAATTTTAAGAAACTAGGAATTAGAGATTCTAAACAATTAACTCCAAAAAGAAGAGAGTTTCTAGCAGAAAAAATAAGAAAAGAGGTAAAAAATTTTGAAATTGTTTTAGCATCAGCAGACGAAATAAATTTAAAACAAGACTCAGGAATAAATCTTAATAAATTAGAAGCAATAAAAGCAGCAAAAATAATAAATAAACTAAATTCTGGAAATGAGAAAATAAAAGTAATTTTAGATTGTCCTTCAACAAGTCTAGTTAAGTGGAGAGATTTTTTAAGAACTCAAATAAAAAATTTATCTAATTTAGAAATAATTTGTGAGCATAAAGCAGATAAAAATCATATTTCTGTTTCAGCTGCTTCAATTCTAGCAAAAAGCGAAAGAGAAAAACAAATAGCAAAATTAAAAAAGAAATATGGAGATGAAATTGGTTCTGGTTATACTTCTGACCCTCTAACTTCAAAATTTTTAACTAATAATTCAAGCAAACATAAAAATAGTGGAATTTTTAGAAAAAATTGGAGCACCTGGAAAAAAATACAGGCAAAATCAGAACAAAAAAAATTAGATTTTTAATATCCTAATCTTTAAAAATATCTATTGTTTATCATCTTAATGGGTTTGGGATTTTCAGCGGAGGTAATTTAAAAAATCACTCTTCAAATTTAAGTAGAAAATCGAAAAAAACCTGGAGGCTGTTTTCACATGATGTATATTAAAAAACTGGTGATGCATGGTTTTAAGAGTTTTCCAAAAAAAACAGAACTTCCTTTTACAGAAGGAATAAATGTTATTCTAGGCCCAAATGGTTCTGGAAAAAGCAATGTTTCAGATGCTCTTTGTTTTGTACTTGGAAGATTGAGTATAAAATCTATGAGAGCTGCAAAGGCAAGAAATCTCATTTTTTTAGGAACAAAATCAGCAGCTCCTGCAAAAGAAGCAAGCGTAGAAATAGTTTTTGATAATTCTGATAAAACATTTTCAATTGATAAAAAAGAGATTTCTTTTAAGAGAATAGTCAAGAAAAATGGACAAAGTGTTTATAAAATAAATAATGAAATTAAAACAAGGCAACAGATGTTAGGATTGCTTGCTCAAGCAGGAATAGATCCAAATGGATTTAATATAATTCTTCAAGGTGAAATTCAAAATTTTGTAAGAATGTATCCTGAAGATAGAAGAAAAATAATTGAAGAAGTTTCTGGAATATCTATTTATGAATCAAGAAAAGAAAAATCTCTAAAAGAACTAAAAAAAACAGAAGAAAAATTAAAAGAAGTTTCTGCAATTTTAAGAGAAAGAACAATTTATTTGAATAATCTTGAAAAAGAAAGGCAACAAGCATTAAGATATAAAAAATTAAAAAAAGATGTTCAAATATTAAAAGCAAGCATTATTTCTTTTGACTTAACTAAAAATAAAAAAGAGTTAGGCAATATTAATAAAAAAATACAAGAAAAAAATTCAGAAATAGAAAAAACAAAAAAATTAATTTCAAAAATAAATGAAGACATAGAAGAATTTGAGTCAAAAATAATTTCAATAGAAAAAACAATTCAAAATTCAACTGGTTTAGAACAGGAGAAATTAAATTCAGAGATTACAAATCTTAGAGCAGAACTTTCTGGATTAAATGTAAGATATGAAAATTCAGAATCAAGAAATTCAAGTTTATTAAGCCAGAAAAAAGAATTAGAAGAGACAATTAAGGAATTTACAGAACAAGTAAGCAGTTTAAAGAAAAATATATCAAAAACTTCAAGTTCTAAAAAAAATTTGAAAGATAAAGAAATAGAATTAAAAAAAGAATCCCTAGAGAAATTAGAAGAGCAGAGAAAAAAATTCTATATGGTAAAATCAGAATTAAAGTCAATAAGAGAAAGACTTCAGGACAAAAATTCTCTTTTGGAAAATTATGAAAACGAATCAGAATTTTTAGTTAGACAATCAAAATTATTATATGAAGAACTATTTGATAAAAACACAAACGAATCAAAAGTACACTCTCTAAAAAATTCTCTGGAACAGAAAAAAGAGCTTTTGGAAAATCTAAATAAAAAAGAAATAAAATTAGAGAGAATTTCTTCTGTAAATGAAAGTGAAATTGAAAAAGAAAAAAAGATTACAGAAACAATCTCTAAAATGGATGTATGTCCTCTATGCAAAAGCAAAATAACTAAAGAACATGTTTTAGAAATAAATAAAGAAACTTTTCCAAAAATAGAAGAATTAAAAACAGATATTGAAAAAGCAGATAGAGAATTATCTGCTCTATATAATCAAAGAGATTTATTAAAACAAGACATTGAACAATTAAATGAAGAAATTTCAAAGCGAGAATCTGATTTAATAAAAATTTCAAATATTAATGATAAAAAAGAACAAATTAAAGATATCTCAGAAAAAATACAAAAAACTAAAGAAGAGATTAAAGAATTAGATAAAATTAGAAAAAGATTAGAGGAGAATTTTAAAGAAAATCAAAATATAGAGCAAAAATATGAGACAGCAAGAATAGAAGTTCAAGAAATCTCTTTGAGAGATGAAGAAGATTTAGATTCTGAAATTTCTTTTAAACAAAGAGAATTAGAAAGAGCAAAAATAGCATTAAAACAAATATTAAGAGAGCAATCTGATTTAGAAGAAGAAAAAGAATCTCTTTCTAAAAAAATAAAAGAAAAACAAGAAAATCTAGACAAGAAAAAGAAACAAGAGCAAGAACTTTCTCAAAAATTCCAAAAACTAATTTCTGAAAAAGAGAGTTATCAAAAGGAAATTAGAAATAAGGAATATGGGCTTTCAACAAAACAAAATATAATTTATAATTTTGGAGAAAATCTAAATAATTTTAAAGTAGAAAAAGCAAGAATTGAAGCTATAGTAGAAAATTTTCAACACGAGATAAAAGAATTTGGAAATATTTCAATTATAAAAGGAAAGAGAGAAAATCTTGTAGAAAGGCTTCTCAGAGTTCAAAATCTTTTGGATAAAATAGGAACAATTAATTTACGTTCTTTAGAAGTTTATGATTCTATTAAAAAAGAGTATGATTCAATTAGAGAAAAAGCAGAGACAGTTGAAAAAGAAAAATCTGGAATTTTAAAAATTATACATGAAATTGATGTTAAAAAAAAGAAAGCTTTTCTAAAAACTCTTGAAAGTTTAAATGAAAAATTCTCAAGAAATTTTTCTCAATTAAGCACAAAAGGACAGGTTTTTCTTGATTTAGAAAATAGAAAAGAACCTTTTGAAGCAGGAGTTAATATTATTGTAAAAACAGGACATGGAAAATATTTTGATGTAAAGTCTCTTTCTGGAGGAGAGCAAGTTTTAGTTGCTCTTTCTTTAATTTTTGCAATTCAAGAATTAAATCCTTATGCATTTTATGTTCTAGATGAAATTGATGCTGCATTAGATAAAAGAAATTCAGAACGTTTGGCAAATCTCTTACAGAGATACATGAAAAATGGACAATATATTGTAATAACTCACAATGATGAGATAATTTCAAATGCAACTAATTTATATGGAGTTAGTATGCATGATGGAATAAGCAAGATAATTAGTTTAAAAGTGTAATAGAAATATTTATATAACTATAGTTACTTATATATTAACTATGGTCACAACTATTCAAATAAGCAACGAACTTTTAAAGAAATTGCAAAATATGAAGATTCACGAAAAAGAAAGTTACGAAGAATTAATTTGGGATTTATTAGAAGATAGAATGGAACTTTCAGAAGAAACTAAGAAAGATATTGTTGAATATGAAAAAAGTATAAAAGATAAAACATTTAAAGGAATTTCTTTTGAGAAAATAAAAAAAGAGAGCAATCTTTAATGTATTCTATTTTTTTTAATCCAAAAGCTGAAAAGCAATTTAAAAAATTAGATAAAGAAACTAAAAAAAGAATATCTTTTTTTCTTGATAGAATTAGAATAAGACCTTTTTTTCATGATATTAAAAAACTTGTAGGAACAAGATATTATAGGATAAGAGTAGGCAAATATAGACTTATCTTAGATATACTTCAGAATAAATTAATTATAATTGTTATTGAATTAGGATTTAGAAGCAAGATATACAGATAAAATGAATAAAAATCAACTTTTAGAGAGTCTAAAAAAACAAGGTTTTTCAGAAAAAATAATAAATGCATTTTCAAAAGTAAAAAGAGAGAATTTCATTTCTAAGAATTTAGAAGAGAGAGCTTATGAGAATATTCCTCTTGCTATTGGAAAAGGAGCAACAATTTCTCAACCATATACAATTGCAACTATGTTGAATATGCTAAATTTAAAATTAGGACAAAAAGTATTAGAAATAGGCTCAGGATGTGGTTATGTTTTAGCATTAATTTCTGAAATAATAGGGAATACTGGACAAGTTTATGGAATTGAAGTTATAAAAGATTTAGCAGAAAAATCAAAAAAAAATATTAGTAATTATAAAAATATTCAAATATATAATAAAAATGGAAGATTTGGATTAAAAGAAAAAGCACTCTTTGATAGAATATTAATAAGTGCAGGCTCTAAAGAGATATCAAAAGAACTTTTATTTGAATTAAAGAATAATGGAATTTTAGTTGCTCCAATTGGTTCAAGACATATGCAATCTCTAGTAGCTATAAAAAGAAATCAAAACAAGTTCAAAATTATTTCTTCTAAATCAGGATTTATATTTGTAGAATTAGTTTAAAAATTTAATATAAAAAAAGGAGAAAGTACTAAAAAAATAAAAAACTAAAAATTAAATTAGTAATAACTTTCTCCGAATTCTTCGTTTTTCTGAGGTTTCTTTCCTAGTAGAACAATTAAAACAACTAGTAAAACTAAAAACACAATTGCTAAAATAACTGTTAAAACAGTGATTGCATTTGTCTTTTTACCTTCAGTTGCTAAATTAAATGTTATTACACTATCTAGTTTTTCACCAGATAAAACATTAACATCAAAAGTGTATTCACCTTCTTCAGCAGCATTTGCAGTTACTGTAACTTCTTTGCTTGTTCCAGCTGGAATAGCTATCACGGCTGTATTAGCATCTACATCCAAATTACAGTTAGCTCCACAATTAGGTTCAGCAATAATTCTGTAAACTTTCAACTGATTAGTTGGGTTTACAATCATAAAGGTATATTCTGCATCTTCACCAGTTGCTACAATTTTTCTGAAACTAGTTACAATTACATTTCCGTTTGAAAAATCGTTTTCTATGATAATTTCCTCAGATTCAGCAACATCTAAGTCATCATCACTAGTAGCTTCTACATCTATAGTATAGATGCCTTCTTTAGCCTCATAAGGAATTCTTAGATAGAATTTTCCTTTTATCACATCATCGTTGTCATCGTCTTCTTCAGCAACAATATCTCCGAAATAAGCTGTTTTTTCAAGATCTAATGCAGGAATACTTACAGTCACATAAATGTCGTCAAGATCATTGTAACCAATGTTCTTTAAAACAACATCAATTGGAAGAAGTTCACCTGCAGAAACTCTTTGACTAACTTCTATTGACATAATTTCTGCATGATATGAAGGTCTTTGAACTCTCAAAACAAATTCAATAAGTTCTGTTTTGTAGTCTGAATTCCAAAGTTCTATATTAAGGAATAAATTATCACTAACTTCATCCTCAAGCTCATATGGAATGTCTAACTTAAGAGTCTTAGCATATCTCATACCTGCTTCAACATCAAAAAAAGAAGTTTTTTCACTTAAGTCAATTTTGCTTCCTTCAAGTTGAGCTTCCATTCTAACATTAGAGGCATCTTGAAGTGCAGTGAAAAACACTGTAATAGTTACAGTCTCTCCAGCAACAACAGCAATGTCTTCATTACCATATTCTTCAAGTCCATTAATTTCAACAGACTCAATTGATGCTAAAGGAGTTGTAGCTGCGCTTACAAATCCAACTAGAAACAACGCAATTGCAAGAGTACAGAAAGAAACCATAAGGTTTTTTGTATTCATTTTTGTACGCATTTTAATTTAATTATACAGAAATTTTTTCTGTATTTATATTCATATAGCCCTATTTATAAATCTTACTATTTGTAGTAATTTAATAGTTACTACAAAACAACTATCTGTAACTGACAGATAGTGAATAAGAATTAAAGAAAAATCTTATAGGCTTAATAGTTTAATATTTGTATCAGTTGTAGCAAAATTTTTAGCAACAATTATTTTACATCCAATTTCTTCTGCATTAGAGATTAAATAACTAGTTGCTATTCCGTCGATAACTATTACAAAAACCTTTTCTTTATTTCTTTTTAGAAAATTATTCAAACTTCGAGTTGAAATTGTTTTTATTTCTTCTAGATTTTCATTTAGAATAATTGCTTTATTAGATTTTTTATTTTTATTTGATATTTCTTTTAACTTGTTTTCAGTTTCTTTATTTAATTCAATTTTTTTTTCTAATTCTTGTTCTTGTAATTTTTTTAAAGAGATATCTTCTCTTTCTAATTCTTTAAAAGAAATCTTAGAAAAGAAATCCTCTGCAGGAATCTTTTTTCTAAGATTTGCTAGAATTTCTTTTCCAGTTAATTCTTCAACTTCTTTGCCATCAGGCGCAACTGCAATGTAAGCTACTTTTGCATTATCCATAACATTTCGAGCAATTAGTTTTCCTCCTCTATCTCCATCTAAAAATAGAGTTATTTCTTTTTCTTCACTTAGCTTTTTTATTGAGTTTGGAAGCTTTGTTCCATTCATTCCAATTACATTCTTAACACCATTTCTTAGCATATTTAGAACATCTGCTCTGCCTTCAACAACAATTAATTCTTTTCCAGAGATATCTCCACAAGGAAGTTTTTCTTCTCCATATTCTAGAATTTCTGAAGTTCTTTTAGAGTCTTTGATTTCATTTGAAATTTCTCTTGAATCAGTTGAGCCTTCAATTTCTTTCATTAATTTTTTAGCTCTGTCAATGATGTAATCTCTTTTGCTTCCTCTAACATCTTCAATTCTTTCAACATCTATCTGAGAGTCACAAGGCCCAATTCTTTCAATTGTTTCAATAGCAGCAGCAATTAGAGTTGTTTCTGACTGATCTAATGCAGTGGGAATTTTGATTTTTCCAGTTGTTTTTTTATCTTTTCTTTCTAAATCAACTTCAATTCTTCCAATTTTTCCTTCTTTTTGAAGTTCTCGCATTTCTAAGTCAGCTCCAAGCAATCCTTCTGTTTGTCCAAATAATGCTCCAATAACATCTGGTTTTTCTAATGCACCTTCGGCTGTAAAACTAACATGTATCATATATTTTATTGATACAGGACTTATTTTTGCCATATGTTTGTTCTCCTGAATAAAATGCTTGAAAACTACTGTTTTCTTTGTATTCAAAACCTTTAACTCAGTTCTGTGCATAGACACAATCTGGTTTTGAATGCATTTTTATTTTCTTTATTTAATTATTCAAAATCTAATGATTTTGCTAGAAAAATACCTCTATATTCACGATTTAAGAGCAAAAGCTCAAAATGAGTGTGAAAGTGATATTTTTCTGATATAATTAGAACTCTAGAGAGTTTTTAAAGCTTACTGATTATTTATAGATTCTCCAACATAATTTTCATAATATCTTTGAATTATTCCTAAATCCTTCATTCCAATTTCAACAGCTTTCATATATAATGTTTTCATCTTTTCTCTAATTCTTTTTAATTCATCTCTTTCTTCTTTGGTTGCTAAAAGTGCAAAGTCTCCAGCATCTTCTTGAATTATAGGATTTTCTTTTTTAGCCATTTCAGAATAAGGTTTTATTTTTTCATTATATTTTTTACATATTTCATTTTCTCTTTCTGCTAAAAGTGCCAAATTAAATAATACTTGTTTTTGCTCTTCTGTAGCTGTTGGTATAAAATCATCAATCGAAACTGTCATATTAAATAATTTATTTATAAAATTAATTATCTTTCAATATAATTGGTAAATTACAATCTACTAAACTCTTTTTCTTCAAATTTCTTCATTGCATAGAATTCTTTTAATTTTCCTAATTTTTCATATAATTCAATTAATCTTTCTTTTATTTCTTTTCTTTCAGAATCAGTGATATTCATTTCAAGAAGCTTTTCATATATTCTAGTAGCAGAATTTCTCTTTAAATTTCTTTCGTATTCTTCTGCTTGTTTTTTATAAAAATCTTTAACAGAAAAATTAATTTCTTCTCTTTCAACAGAATTAGCTTCATTTAGAGCTTTTCTCATTGAATAATCTGCTTTATCAAAAAATCCTGCTTTAATATAATATTCTGTTGCTTTTAGATAGTTTTTTATCTGCTCTGAAAAAGCAATTGAAATGCCTGCAATTCCTTCATACATTTTTGCAACATCATTAAGCATATTCTTTTTTTTGTAGATTTCAATTAATTTTAGATAAATAAACTTTTTAGTGTCTCTGTGAATTTCTTTATTTAGAAGTCCACTTAGATAATGTATCTGCATATATTCTCCTTTTTCTGATATTTCTTTTTCAACATCTGACTTAGATAATTCATTACCTAGCATAATCAGAGTAATAAAGAACACTATTTAAGAATTATTGAGATAAAGATAAGAGATCATTCTCCTCTGTTATAGAATATTCTTTGTTTTTATTAAATGAAACATAACACTTTTCAGTATCTACACTATCATCTAAATTTCTTCCAAAACCATCACAAGTTTTACATTCTAATCTTGTGCCATATTTCTTGCATCTATAAGCAGATTCTTCTTCAATTATCTCTTTTTTCATTTTTATTTTAAAATTTAAAGCTATTTAAGAATTATTGAAGTTTAAAAGAACCATACAATTTTTGAAATAAACTTCTAGTAGTTCCTATTTCAGTACAAATAAATTCTAAAAAAGAATAAGGATTTTCTCTACTTCTTTTATCTATTGAATTTTCAGAAGAAGAATTCTCCAAAAGATTAACATATTTATTTACAATTTTTTTAAAATTATCTTCGTTGTTTTCTTCAGCAAAGAGCTTTAAAGATATTCCCAAATTTACAATATCAACTTTTTCTATACTAGTTTCTTTTTCTAATTTATTAACAAAATTCAAAGCGTTTTTTAGATTATATTCTTTAGTCATTTTAAATATGTCAGAACTCTTTTTGCAGTGTAGGGCTTATTTCTTTTTAACAATCTCAATACACATTCCAGCAGCAACTGTTGAACCAGCATCTCTAACTGCAAATCTTGATGTAAATGGATTTTCTTTTTGAGTTTCTAGAGCAAGATTTCCTTGAGGTTTAATTCTTACTTTAGCAACATCTCCATTTTTTAAAAAATCAGGATTTTCCTTAATAACTTGTCCTGTTTTAGGATCAATTTGTTCTATTAATTCTACAAATTGACAAGGAACTTGTGCAGTGTGAACATGAAATACAGGAGTATATCCTTTTGCTAAAACAGTTTGATGATTAATAACTGCTATTTGAGCAATAAATTCCTCAACAATGGGTATTGGATTTTCTGCTTCACAAATAACATCTCCTCTAGCAAGATCTTTTTTACCAACTCCTCTAATATTAATTCCTACATTATCTCCTGCAATTGCTTCAGGCATTTGTTCATGATGCATTTCAATTGTTTTAACTTCACCAGCAATTCCATCTCCAGTTCTTCCAGGAAGTACTTTTACTTTTTGTCCAACTTTCATAATTCCTGTTTCAATTTTTCCAACAGGAACAGTTCCAATACCTGTAATTTCATAAACATCTTGAACAGGCATTCTCATTGGTAAATTAGTAGGTAATTCAGGAGCTTCAAATAAATCAAATTGTTCCATTATTGTAGGTCCTTTATACCAAGCCATTTTATCTGATTTCTTAACAATGTTATCTCCTTTTAATCCAGAACATGCAATAAAAGTAGTATTTTCTGATTTAATTCCAACTTGATTTAATAATGCAGAAACATCTTCTTTAACTTTATTGAATTTATCTTCACTGTATTCAACAGCATCCATTTTATTTACAGCAACACAAATATTCTTAACACCCATTGTTCTTAGTAACCAAAGATGTTCTGTTGTTTGAGGTTGCACACCTGCAGGAGCAGCAATAACTAAGAAAGCAGCATCTGCTTGTGAAGCACCAGTAATCATATTTTTAACAAAGTCTCTGTGTCCAGGAGCATCAATAATTGTAATTTGCCATTTTTGAGTCATAATTTTCTTATAAGCTAAATCAATAGTAACTCCTCTTTCTCTTTCCTCTTTAATTTTATCCATAATATATGCAAATTCAAAACCAGCTTTACCATGCTTTTCAGCTTCTTCTCTTAGCTTTTTCATTTCTTGCTCAGAAACAGCACCTGATTCAAACATTATTTGTCCAACTATTGTTGATTTTCCAGCATCAACATGTCCAACAAAAACAACATTCATGTTTGGTTTTTCTTTTGCCATTTTTTATGTTTTGTTTTTTTATTAAAAAAGGGTTTAGAAAATCTTTTGATTTTCTTTTGCCATAAGATTTTTTGTCTATTTTTATATTTAAATCTTGTGGTTTAAATGATAAATTTTCTTAAAGAAAATTTTAATAGTAATTTATAAAAAAATTACTTTATAAATCTTTTGTTTGAATTTATTTTTTAAGGTTTCTCTTTTGATATAGAGAGTCATAAAAAACATTTGCTTTTTCTTCTAATTTACTTTTTTTTGTCGTTGGAATTTCTTTGATTTTTTCAGATTTTATTTTAAAAGGATTCCACTCTCCTGTTGTAATACCTTTTGTAACATAAGCTGGCAAAACAGATAGTTTAAGAAAAAAACCTGCTGCATAAAGAGTAAAACCAATTGTTCCAATTAAACTTCTTTTTTCTTTTGGTTTTTTAAATTCTTGATAGCTTCCATATCCTGGAATAAGATACAGAGCATATTTTCCAACTCTTTTAATATCCATACGCTCTTTTCTAGAAAAATTTGCTATATAAATTTAATGATTTAAAAATTTATTTTTGATTTTCTAAATAATTTAAATATTCTTTTTTCTTTTCTTCAACTTTTGAAGTATTAACAGAATTCCAATATCCTCTTTTCATATTTAGAAGAATATCAAATTCTTTTATTATTTCTTTTGCTAATTTTAGAGAATCTTCTTTATTAAATTGTTCTTCTAATTTATTTATTTATTTTAATACTTTGTTTTTCAAGCTTTTCATCTTCATGAATATCAGTATATGCATCACTCATACTAAATTATTTATTTTAAGCTTTTTAATAATTATTGTAATAGAATTATTGATTCTCTGCTAAACCTTTTCTATCTCTTATCTTTTTTATAATATCTGCTTGCATATTTTGTGGAACTCTTTCAAAATTTTGTTCTAATATTGAAGAAATTCCTCTTCCTTCTGTTGCAGAACGTAAATCATTGCTCCATCCAAGCATCTCTGCCACAGGAATTTTTGCTTTTATTTTAGCAGTTGTTCCTTCTTGAGACATATCAATCATTTGTCCTCTTTTACTTCCAACTAATTTAGTCATTGTTCCTGTAAATTTATCAGGAGCTTCAATAACATGAACTTGAAGAGGCTCATAAATAGCAGCACCAGCAGTTTTAATAGCTTCTGTAATTCCTTCTCTTACAGCAGGATAAACTTGTGCAGGCCCTCGATGAATAGCATCTTCATGAAGTCTAATATCAACTAAAGAAACTTTCATTTTCATACAAGGTTCTCTTGCTAAAGGTCCAGCATCCATTACCATTTCAAATGCATCTAAAACCATTTCAATAACTTCTCCAATATGTACTTCTCCTCGTGTTTCATCTAAAAATATATTTCCATTATAAATATCTCTAACATCTCTTATTTGCTCCCCACTCCATCCTAACTGAGATAGAGCTTCTGCAAGAACAGTACTTTTTTTCTTAACTCTTCCTTCAGGCAATGCACCGCTTCTAATTGCTTCATAAATATTATCTTCTAAAGGTTCCATTTTTAAATAAAAACTATTGTGTTTGTTAGGACTTCTTCCTTCTTTAGTTTCAGAAGCTTTTGTAACAGTTTCTCTATAAACAATAATTGGAGGAGAAGTTTTAACTTCCAAACCTTTTTCACTTTTAATTCTATTTTCTATGATTTCTAAGTGTAATTCACCCATACCAGACATAAGACTCTCTCCTGTTTGTTCATTGATTTCAATTTTAATAGAAGGATCTTCTTTATTGATTTGCTTTAAAACTTCAACTAACTTTGGCAAATCAGCAGCTTTGACAGCTTCAATTGATTTTGTAACAACAGGTTCAAATAAATGTTTAATTGCTTCTAAAGGTTCCATTGCTTCTTTACTAACTGTTTCTCCAGCAAAAGTATCTTTTAATCCAACAACTCCTACAATATTTCCAGAACGAGCTTCATTAACAATAACTCTTTGAGCACCCTTATATACAGAAACTTGCTGAGCTCTAACATTTCTTTTTGCAAGATTCATATAAAGTTCATCTCCTTGTTTTATTGTTCCTGAAAATAATCTTCCTGCTGCAACTTCTCCTGCATGTTTATCAACAACAATTTTTATGGGCATAAAAACAACAGGACCATTTGCATCGCAATTCATTAATGATTTTCCAATTTCAGAATCAGTTTCTCCATGCCATATTTTTGGAATTCTATACTTTTGAGCATCTACTGGATTTGGATGATGCTTTACACTCATTTCTAAAACAACTTCATGTAGTGGTGCTTTTTTAGCTAGTTCCTTTTGTTTATCTTCATTATATGCATCAATTATATCTTTGAAAGTTATTCCTTTTTTCTTCATATAAGGAAAACTTAAACCCCAATTATGAAACGCTGAACCAAAAGCAACACTTCCTTCTCCAACACCCACTTTCCATTTTTCTTTATATCCTTCTGGAGCAATGTTTTCAATTAATTCATTAACATGCTCAATAATTGCAATGAATTTTTTCTCCATTTCTTGCGGAGTTAATTTTACTTCCTTAATTAATCTATCAACTTTATTTATAAATAAAACTGGTTTAACTAATTCTTTTAGAGCCTGTCTTAAGACTGTTTCTGTTTGAGGCATTACACCTTCTACAGCACAACATAAAACAATACATCCATCTACAGCTCTCATTGCTCTAGTAACATCTCCTCCAAAATCAACATGTCCAGGTGTATCAATTAAATTAATAAGATGTTTTTCTCCTCCAACAGTCTGAACCATACTTACAGAAGCAGAATCAATTGTAATTCCTCTTGAAGCTTCGTCTTCATGAAAATCAAGTTTTAGAGCTTTTCCAGCTTCTTCTTCTGACATCATTCCAGCACCTAAAAGAAGATTATCTGAAAAAGTTGTTTTACCATGGTCAATATGTGCAGCAATTGCTATGTTTCTAATTCTCTCTTGATTCTTCATTAACTCAACAAAATTTTCTTTTTCCATTTTTATCTCGCACTGTCTGCTTGAGCTTCGCTTTCTTTTTTCTTTCTAATTGCAAAACTTTCACCATTGCTTTCAGAAGCCATAATAATTTCTTCTGCTAATGCTTGAGAAAAACTTTTCTTTTTATTAAAAGCTTTATCAGATGAACCATGAACAATATGCTTTAATGCTAAATTAACTCTTCTTAAAGGAGAAACATCAACTGCTTGAGGATATCTTGCTCCACCATATTCAATAACAGTCACTTCATCTTTTGGAGCAGAGTTTTCAATAGCTTTAACTAGAATTTGAATTGGATTAGAATTTGTTCTTTTTTCAATTATTTTTAAAGCTTCTAGAACAATTTTCATATTTCGAGTATATTTTCCTGTTGCTCTTCCAACAATAATTTTATGTTTTTTACCTCTATGCCCTGCAACAGCAACTCTATTCATTAATCTTTCAATAATATTTACTTTTGCTTGTCCAAATTTTTGAACATTTCTTCCATATTCTTTTAACACGAGTTTGGGTTCTAAATTAATTGCATTTTTTAATCCAGGATCCTCTATTTTTACTTCTTCAATATCATACAAATCAAATATTTTGAATTTAGGAATTTCAATTTTTTGTTCATTCATTTTCTATTATTTTTTCTAAAATTTTTTTGATTTCTTTATCATTACACATAATTTCTATTTTTCCTTCATAAGGTTGAACTTTTATTTGTTTTCCTTTTGATATATTTATTGTAGCATTATAAAAATCTCCGTAATTTTCAACTAGATATCTAACCATTTTATTGAATTCTTCAAGATTAACATATAAATTTTGTTCAGACATTTTATCTTCTACCCTTTTCAATCTTTTTTTGCACTAATCTTTGCAAAGGTTGATCATTTACTTGAATAACTTGAAATCTAATTCCAGGAATATCTCCTTTACTTCTTCCTTGTTTTCCACCTATTCTTTGAATCATAACTTCGTCGTGTTCGTCAATAAACTTTTGTCCAAGATTTCCAGGAATAAAAGCAGAAACTTGTTTTCCATTTTTTTTAAGTTGAACTCTACAACATTTTCTCATTGCTGAATTTGGCTGTTTTGCTTCTTTCTCAAATTTTTTCAAAACAATTCCTTTTGCCTGATTAGCTCCTTCTAAAGGATCTGATTTAGCATAAAGATTTAGAGTTTTCACTTTATAATGTCTGTCTTTCCACCTAAATTTTTTTCTTTTCTTCTTTTCTTTTATTGCTGATTTTAGTCCCATTGAAATTGTTTATAATTTAAATTTATTTATAATAATTAATCGAGAGAAAATTGGTTTATAAAGATTTCTTATACAATTCTAAAATATCTTTTAAAGAAATCTTTAATTATTTTTTGCATTTCTAAAAGTCTTCTTTTGTTTCTTCCTATTAAAGCTGCTTTATTTGAACTTCCAGCAGTTAATATAATTTCTTCAGGAGTTATTTCCACATTCTTAAATGAAACTGGAGCAATAATGCTTGAAATAAACAATTTAGCATCTTTTATATCTTTTGGAAGAGCAATTATTTTTATTTTTTTATTTAAAATCTTACTAATTTGCTTAATATTGTTTGCATTTTCTCCAATAGCTTTAGAAATTAGATGTTTAGGAACACAAAAAATTAATGCTTCATTATATCTAAAACAATGTCTTGTGTTGACTTTTGTTATTCTTCCAAAGAGATTTAAATATCTCATAAACTGCATATCAATAGTACTACCCATTTTTATATTTTGATTAAAAGTAAATAGTTTAAAAACCTTTAGTTTTATTCTCGACGATTATTTATTAACTTCTTCAACTATTTTTTCTTTTGCTTCTTTTTTTTGATTCTCTTCTTTGATTAGAGGACCAACAATTTTAACTAAAAGTCCAGGCAAGCCAGTACCAATTGGAACTGGTTGATTAAGAATTATGTTTTCAATAACACTGGATAATTTATCTCCACTTCCTTTTAATGTTGCATTCACAAATTGTTTTACAGGAGTTTCAAAGGTTGCTCTAGCAAGTATAGAAGATTTTTGAGCAATAATACCCATTCTAGTTACTCCTTTAACATCTCCGCTATCAGTCATTGCATCAGAAACTAATTTAAGATGTCTAATATCAATGTCTAATCCTTGATTCTTAAGAACTTCTGTAATTTCATTAATTATTAATTGACGAGTAACTTCAATTCCAAAAACTTCTGCCATTTCATAGAAATCATTTGAAACTAATTTGTCTTTATTAACCTCTTTCATATCAATAACTCCTTTAATATTAGTTCCAAGAGTTGTCACAACAAAATCTCTATCCTTTTTTACAATTAAAACTTGTTTGATGCCTTTAATTCCTGAAATAATTGTTTCTTTTAGTTTTTCTTTTAATTTGTATATTTCTCTAAATCCAAGTTCAGACACATTTATAATTATAGAATCTGTTTTCTCTCTAGCATTAAATCCTAATTCCTTTAATCTTTCAATTAAAGTTTTTTTAGTAATATGAGTAGATTTTAATCCTTTATCATCTATTTTTATTTCAATTAATCTATTTCCAAAATCCAATTCAATTTCAGAAGAAATTTCTTCTAGTTCAACTTCTTTAATTTTTTCAGCAAAGATTTTTGCACTTTTCTCATTATTGAAATCTTTATTTAAATAAATCTCCATTTTAGGAGAAGAAGGTTTTTTTCTAGCATCAAATATTTCAATTAATCTAGGAAGTCCTTGAGTAACCTGCATTTCAGCTACACCTGCCATATGAAATGTTCTTAAAACCATTTGTGTAGATGCTTCTCCAAAAGATTGAGCAGTGATTATTCCTATTGCTTCTCCAGCATCTAATTTTCCTTTAGTGTGTAATTTTGTAACATCAAGTCCATCATCTCCATATTCAAATTGAATAATGTTATTATTGCTATCTCTTATTGTTCCATCATATTCTTTTCTTAAATCTTGAAGAGCATTTGCTAATCTTCTGTATAAATATCCTGATTTAGGAGTTCTCAATCCAGTATCCATAAGAGAATCTCTTCCTGTAATTGCTTGAAAAAAGAATTCATCTGGTCTTAATCCTTTTATAAAAGGACTTCTAATAAAACCTCTTGCTTTTGGAGATAAATCTCCTTTTTTAAATAATGAAAGAGTTCTTCCAGTATATCCAAAATCAACTCTACGACTTCCTAATGCTTGTTGTCCAACACAAGATGCCATTTGAGTAATATTTAAAATATTTCCTCCTCCTCCTGATTTAATCATATGACTAACTGGATTTGTTTCAGGAAATTCTCTTTTAACAATTTCACCTATTTTTGTTCTGACTTCATTTAATGATTGAAGTATTTTTATTTCTCTTGATTCTTCCATTGTTTTTCCAGGAATTCCTTCGAGAGTTCCTTCATTATAAGCAATTATTAGTTCTTCTGTTTTTTTCTCAGCTTTTTTAATTATTTCTTCTCCTGCTTCAATAACTTGTTCATCTAAATCTAAATCTTCAACAGAAGTTGTTATTCCTACATCTGTAAGATAATTTTTTCCTAAATCAAACGCTTTTTTAATAGTTTCAAAAGTAACTGTTCTTCCTACTGTTCTATCTAATTCTTTAACTAAATCTCCATCTTCATCACCAAAAGTAGTTTTATCTATAAATCCTTCAATAACTTCGCCATTTTTTATTTTTATAGATTCATTTGAAAATTCAACTTTAGGAAGTATCTTTGAAAAAATTTCTGTTCCTTTTATATTCTTTTTAGAAAAGGAATCTTTTAATCCTGATTTGTATAAAAGTTGATTAGCATCTTCTTTAGAAAGTTCATGAAATCCTAATAAATAATTTCCAGTAATTGCATCACCAATGCATCCAACTAGATTTGTATTATTCTTTGGAGACATTAAATTTCTTTTTACATCTAAAAGTATTTTTGCCTCTGCTCTTGCTTCTTCTGTTTGAGGAGAATGTATGTTCATTTCATCTCCGTCAAAATCAGCATTATAAGGAGTTGCTGCAGCAGGATGCAATCTAAAGGTTCTTCCAGGTAATACTTTAACATAGTGTGCCATTAAACTTCCTCTATGAAGACTTGGATGACGATTAAATAAAACTAAATCTCCATTTTGAAGATGTCTTTCTACTTGATAACCAGGAACTAATTCATTAATAATTTCTTCTTTTAATTCTTCTGTGATTTTTTTTCTTTTTCCATCAGGACGAATAACATAATTTGCACCAGGATATTCTTCACCCTTTCTTATTAATTTTTTTAATTTTTCAGAATTAATATCATTCACTGTCTCAGAAACAGTAACAACTTTTGCAATTTCATAAGGAATTCCAACTTCATTTATTTTTATATATGGATCTGGAGAAATTACTGTTCTACCAGAATAATTAACTCTTTTTCCTGCAATATTTTTTCTAATTCTTCCTTCTTTTCCTTTTATTCTTTCTGTTATTGTTTTTAGAGGTTGTCCGCTTCTATGTCTAGCAGGAGGAATTCTTGTAGTTGTGTTATCAAAGAAAGTTGTAATGTGAAATTGAAGTAAGTCCCATAAATCTTCAATAATAACTTCAGGAGCTCCAGCATTTAAATTTTCCCACAATCTCTGATTTGCTCTAATAATATCTGAAAGTTTATGAGTTAAATCATCTTCACTTCTTTCTCCAGATTCTAGAATAATACTTGGTCTTACTGTTACTGGAGGAACCAATAAAGAAGTTAATACAGCCCATTCAGGACGACAATTTTTATAATCAACTCCAATTTTCTTTAACTCTTCATCAGGAATATTCACTAAAATATCTCTTATTTCTGTTGGAAAAATTCTTGTTTTCCCTTTGTAAAAATTAGTTGGCTTATCTAATTTAACTTTTATTTGAGAAGCTTGACAATGTGGACATTTTTTAGAATCTTTTGCTTTTTTAGCTCTTGCACTAGGAGATAAGTTATTCAAATCTTTATCATCAACCATTAATTTTCCACAATCCTGACAAAAGCATCTTAAACAAGTTTCAATTAAAGGAACATATTTTAAATGAATAACTGCTCTTGCTAAATCAATACTTCCTGGATGTCCTAAACATTCTTTTAATCTTCCTCCACAAGTTCTACATCTAACTCCTGGATCAATAGCTCCTAATCTTAAATCCATTAATCCTCCATCAACAGGATATCCATCTATATCATAAAGTTCAGGAGTTACAATTTTTGCACATGAAATTTTCTTAGTTTGGTCAGGACTAAGTAAGGAAAACTTAATTTCTGCTATTTTTTTTCTTATTGGTTTCATCTTTTTGTAGCTTTTTGTTTTTAAGGGAAGGTAGTGCGATAGGAAACCGCGAGGTGTCCTTTGCTATTCGTATTTGTTTTTTAAGTCAAATTTACTATTGATATGAAGTCCTTGTAACTCTTCTAATAATAATTTAAATGCATAAGATATTTCAACAGGTTCTAATTCTTCGCTTCCACACATTGGACAAACAATTTTATTTCGAATATTATCCTCTATTCCAATAGAACCACATTTTGTGCAAATATGCAAAACAACTTTATCAGAGTCATATCTTTCTTTTAATAATAATGAAGCACCATGAGCAACAAGAGCTTGCTGTTCCATTTCTCCAAGTCTCAAAGCACCTCCTCTTGCTCTACCTTCAATGGGTTGCCGAGTTAATAATGCAACTTTTCCAGTAGCTCTTCCATGGAGTTTGTTGCCGACCATATATTTTAATTTTAGATAATATAAATTTCCAACAAATATTTTTGATTCCATTCTTTTACCAGTAATTCCATTATACATTGTTTCTTTTCCATCAAATCTAAATCCAAGTTCTTCTAAGCTTTTTTCTAATTCTTTTTTACTTGTTCCAGAAAAAGAAGTTCCATCAACAATCTCTCCTTTTAAACAACCCACTTTTCCAGCTAATAATTCTAATAAATATCCAACTGTCATACGACTTGGAAGTCCATGAGGATTAAATATTACATCTGGTTTTATTCCATTTGATGTAAAAGGAATATCATTTTCAGGAACAATCATTCCAATAACTCCTTTTTGTCCATGAGAAGTCGCAAATTTATCTCCTAATTCAGGAATTCTTTGATCTCTTGTTTTAACTTGAACAATTTTATTACCTTCAGAATCTTCAGTAACAAAAACAGCGTCTACCATTCCTTTTTCTTCTTGTCTCATTGTTACACTTGATTCTTTTTTTGTTCTAACTGAAATTTCTCTAGCTTCTGATAAAAACTTTGGAGGAGACATTTTTCCAATTAAAACTTCTCCTTCTTTAATCTCTGCTTCTGGAAATATAATTCCATCATTTTCTAAAAATTTATAACTAGCTTCCATTTTGTAACCAGAAGAATCTTTTTCAGGAATAGCTATTTCATCTTTTAATCCTCCTGCATAATTCATTTCAATAGCAGAATAAGGACGATAATAGAAACTTCTTCCAACTCCTCTATCTACGCTTCCTTGATTAAATACAAGAGCATCTTCCATATTATATCCTTCATAAGTCATAATAGCTACAGTTAGATTTTGTCCAGCAGGATAAGTGTTTAAAGTATCATAAACAAAACTTCTTACAATTGGTTTTTGAGGATATTGCAAAATACTAACATCTGTATCTGTTCGACATAAATAATTAGCAGCATAAAGTCCTAATGCTTGTTTCTGTGTTTTACTTCCTCTATTTAATCTAGAACTTTGATCATGATTTCCATAAGGAACTAATCCAGTTACAACACCAAATAAAGCAATGCTATCTATTTCAAGATGAGTTGTTTCAGGATTTATTTCTTCTTCATATAATGCAACAAGAGTATTTTCTTCTTCAGCAGCGTCGAGATATTCAATTATTCCTTTTTTAATTAAATCTTCCCAACCTATTTCATTTTGCTCTAATTGAATTAAATGTTCATTTTTTAATCTTGGAGAACCATTTTCAACAATAATTAAAGGTCTTAACACTCTTCCAGGTTCTGTTGATATTGAAATAGTTTGAAAACTCTCATCATCTCTTATACTCATTTGCATAGGCAATTCACTTTTTCTTCTTTTTTCTCTTATTTCTGAGATAAATTCTTCATAGCTTTCCACACTTCCAATAAATCGTCCATTAAAGAAAACTTCTCTTCCTTTTACACCCTCTTTGTCTAATCCTAAATTTTCTAAATCTTTGAGAAATTTATTTTCATCTAAATCTGATCTTGTTGATACTTGACTCAATAATGCAAGATTTTTTCTTAATCCAATTTCAGTTCCTTCAGGAGTTTCAATTGGACAGAATCTTCCATAATGAGTTGGATGAAGAGTTCTTGCCATAAAATTTTCTTGGTCACTTGGAAGCATACTAGAAACTCTTTGCAATTGAGATATTGTAGCAAGATAATTTGTCTTATCCATATTTTGAGTAATTCCACTTCTTTCACCTGTCCAACTACCAGTTGCAATTGCAGATTCAACTCTATGAGAGAATAAAGTTGATTTAGCGAGAACTTTTATTGAAACAAACTTTTTTCTTTTGGCTGATTTTTGTAAAGAATATTGTATATCTCTAATTAGAATTCCTAAATTAACTCTAAACAATGTAGCTAATAAATCTCCAGAAAGTCTAACTCTTTTATTTGCATAATGGTCTTTATCTGTTCTTAATTGTGGATTTTCTTTTGCAATTAAAAACTGTTTAATTAATTTACAAAGAGTAATTGCTTTTTTCATTCTATCTTCTTTTTTATTTCCAATGTGTGGAAAAAGATAAGAATCAATTCTTTGTTTTGCTCTATCAAGAATTTCTTTTTTTGTACCTTGAAGATTTGTTTTTTCTGCAATATACATAATAGCATCTTCTCTTGTAGCTAAATTAACATATTCATATAAATTAACAATAACACTATCTGTTTCTTTTCCAATATATTTTGCAATTTCTGATTCTTTTGTTAATCCTAGTGCCTTTAAAATAACAATTGCAGGAATATCTCTAAATCTACTAAAAGATAATTCAAAAATTCCCTCTTTGCTTTCAGACAAATTTACAGGAATTCTATAAGTTCCTTTTGATGAAAACATTTTCATAATTAATTGTCCTTTATTATTTGTTTCCACAAAAGGTTGATTTTCTGCTAAATCTTCTGCCATAACCATTATTCTTTCATTACCCTTAATTATGAAATATCCTCCAGGGTCCATAGCATCATTATAATTTTCAATTAATTTTTCTTCATTCATCTCAGCAGTATTACATACTTTGCTTTTTACCATAATTGGAATTCTTCCAATTTCAACTCTTTCAGAATCAACTTGATCATCTTTTTTAATAGTAATTTCTAAAGTAACAGGAGCAGAATAAGTTAAATTTCTTAATCTTGCTTCAGAAGGCATTATTAATGAAGAACTTCCATCAGCTTCAATAACTCGAGGAGTTTCAACTTTTATTTTTCCTAGATTAATTTCAAAATCATCGCTTTCTATTGTTTCTGAAACTTCGTCCACAATTTCCTGCATTCTTTTTTTAACAAAATTATTAAAAGATTTTATATTTGATTCAACTAGAGAATGATCTTTCAAATATTTTTTAACAATTAAATGTTGAATATCTTTTACCATTAAATAACCACTCTAAAGTATAAATTAACTTTATCTCCTTCTTTTCTCTCTATTTTTATTACATCTCCTATTTGACAATTCTCAGGTAGTCCTGCATCTGTTGAAAGAATTTTTGGTAATTGGGCTTTAGAAATATTTTTTTTCTCTAACAACTCATTAATTTCTTTTTCATTAAGTTTAGAATGTTTAGGCTGTAGAGAGTGCATGAGGAATTTTAGGTAAATTACATAGTTTTTACTAGCAATTTAACAACTTTATAATAATAAAAGATACTAAAAGTTAGTTTTTAAATGTTTTGTTTTTACTGGGTTTATTTAATAAGTAGCGTCTGTTTAAAAAGTATTATTAAAGAAACTTTGTTTTATTATTGGCGCTAGAAGTTCAATTAATCATAATAAGAAAACTATTGTTAAAATTGCACTTAATATACCAAATAACCATTTAAGATAATCCCATTCTTCTTTAAAACCAACAATTGTTAAAAGGATTGTAATAAAATCAATAATAATAATAATAATAATAATAATAATAATAATAATAATAATAATTATAAAATACTATCTGTACAAAACTTGATTATGTTTTCTAATGACATTTCTATACCTCTTTAAGATTATAAATTTATATAATCTTCTGTTTAAACAGTAGGCTTCAATTCTTACTATTTAAACAAATCTGTTTTTACTTCAGATATTTTTAAAGTAATTTAATTTTATCTTCAAATCAAAAGTGGCCCCGAAGGGATTTGAACCCTCGACACCTGGATTAAAAGTCCAGTGCTCTGCCAGGCTGAGCTACGGAGCCTTATGCATTGAATGAGTTTTGTATTTAAAAATTTAATGAATTAAATATTAAGACTGGCAGTGCCAGGCCGAGGTTATTGAACAGTGACCAACT
>JAFCDI010000007.1 GCA_017609755.1 Candidatus Pacearchaeota archaeon | reverse complement strand
AAAAGGAATTGGTCCAAAAACAGCAAATATTGTCTTGGCATTTGCATATGGAAGAAATGTTATTCCAGTAGATACTCATGTTCATAGAATTCCAAATAGATTGGGATGGGTTAAAACAAAAACTCCAGAAAAAACAGAAATTGAACTTGAAAGAATTCTACATAAAAAATACTGGAAAGAGTTCAATGCTATTTTTGTTCAATTTGGACAAACAATTTGCCAACCTATCTCTCCTTGGTGTTCTAAATGTCCAATAAGCCAATATTGTGAAAGAATTGATGTTAATAGAAGTAGATAATTTTATAAAGCATTTTTCTCTTTTCTCAATCATGAAAAGAAGCTCAAGACGTTGGAAAAAGAAAAGACAAATGCGTTGGAAATGGCAACGTAAAAGACTTATAAAAACAATTATTTTTAAAAATCATTAAATCTTTAGACTTACATGGAATCTAATAGACATGATATTTTAAAGTTAAGAGAATTAATTCAAGATTATATAAATAATAAAAAATATTCCGGATCTGAATTGTCAAGTAAAATTATAGATGGAGAAGATTTAGTAAATGTTTTAGATAATCTTAATTTGCCAAGCGAGAAAGATTTTATGATAAATTAGAAGAAAAATATGATAAATTAGAAGCAGCTTATAATGAAAATCTAACTAAGGATATATCAAGGTTGATTAAAGGAAAAGAAGGTCCTTTTATAGATAAAATAAAAAGAATTTTAGAAGAATAACAATAATTCTATTTTATAATTCTAAACTCATTAGTAAAAGTTTCTCCATTTCCTGTGTTTAAAACAGCCTTATAATTTCCACTTGTAGTAAAAAACTTGGAATCACAATAAAAGTCCTGTATTCTAGAGGATTCACATCTTTGATTAAAATAATTCATAATAGTTCCATCAGATAATCTGTAAATTTTAAGTTTCAAATTCTGTCCATTAAAATTTCCTCCTCCATAAAAAGAAAACCAAATTCCATCAAGTTGATTAAGATTATATGAAGAACTGTTTAATCCAAGAAACTCTTCTCTTTCTGCTCTTTGATTTTCATTGAAATCAACCCACTTCATATGAGAAAAAAGTCCAACAGGAGTAGAATTGTTATTAATATTTTTCATTTCTGGATTATCTTCCATGTATTTATACCATCTATCTAACTCTTGAAGTTTTTTAGGAAGAGCAGTTTTTCTATCTATATTATCAAAAACTTCAATTATTTCTTCCCTCTTTTTATAAGAAGAATTATCCCACATTTCATAAAACAAGCGATCTCTTTCAGGAGTATTTACTTGAACTTGATTCTGCTGCTGAATAGGAGGATTATTGTTAATCACTATTTGACTTTTTCCTGCATTTGCAACTTCAAGTTGATGTCTCATTTGAGCTTGTTGTGAAACAACTCCTCCAGAAATAACCATTGCATCATTCAAAAATCTCTCACCCTTAGTTTCAGTACCTGCGAGATTAAATTCTCCAGCAACCATTAAAGCGCTTCCTAAAATAGCTTCTTGTTGAGCCACAGTTAGTGGAGCACAACTTGCTACTATTGCGCCTAATCCAGCTCCAAACAATCCCAATTTAAAATTTCTAGATAATCTATTAACTAGATTATAGCCAGTTTTCATGTAACAATAATTCTCTTTAATCATAACAATCTTTATAAGCCAAAATGAAATATTCTATAACATGGTGAGTGAAATTTGGACTGAAAAATATAGGCCTTCTACTTTTAAAGATTTAGTTGGACAGAATGATATAATTAAAAGAATAGAATCGCTAACAAATTCTTTAAATATTCCTCATTTACTTTTTGCAGGACCTGCAGGAACAGGAAAATCTACTCTTGCTCTAATAATTGTTAAAGAATTATTTCAAGAAAATTGGAAAGAAAATTATTTAGAATTAAATGCTTCTGATGAAAGAGGAATAAATGTAGTTCGAGAAAAAGTTAAGAACTTTGCAAGAACAAAATCAATTGGAAATGTTTCTTTTAAAATAATCTTTCTTGATGAAGCTGATGCTCTAACTCCAGAAGCTCAACAAGCTCTAAGAAGAACAATGGAAAATTATTCAAGTACTTGTAGATTTATTTTGTCTTGTAATTATTCAAGTAAAATAATAGACCCTATTCAATCTAGATGTGCTTTATTTAGATTTAGGCTTTTAGAAAAAAAGGATATTGAAAAAGTTATTTCAAAAATAGTAACTAGAGAAAATTTAACAATTACTCCTGAAGCAATAGAGATGATATATGAAGGGAGTGAAGGAGATTGCAGACGTTGCATTAATCTCCTTCAATCAACTTCCTCTGTGTCTCCTTCAATAACAACAGAATTAGTTTCAACAATTTTATCAGATGCAAAACCAAAAGATATCAAAATAGTATTAGATTATGCTGTCTCAGGAGATTTTCAAAAAGCAAGAGAAAAACTCTTAGACGTTATGTTAAAAGAAAGTATCTCAGGACAAGATGTAGTTAAAGCAATTCAAAAAGAAATATGGAATCTTCCTGTAGAACCAGAAATAAAAGTCAAATTAACAGAAAAAACAGGTGAAGCTGAATTTAGAATTGTCGAAGGTTCAGACCCTTTTATTCAATTGCAAGCCCTTCTAGCAAGTTTTGTATTAGCTGGAAGAGGAAAATGAAAATAGAAACAGTTTCAATAATATATAATCCTCCAAAAATACTATTAGAAATGAAAAAAGTAAGATTTGGAAAAGGAAAATATAATGGATTTGGTGGAAGAGTTGAAGAATATGAAAGTATAAAAGAAAGTGCTATAAGAGAAACATTAGAAGAATCAAGAATGTTCATGATAAATCCTATAAAAAAAGGAGAGATTTTATTTTCTTTTCAAAATAATGAACAAAATCACCAAGTTCATTTTTTTAGAGCAGATAAATTTAAAGGAATACCTAAAGAAACAGAAGAAATGGCTTCTAAATGGTTTTCTATTAATCAAATTCCTTATGATAAAATGTGGCCAGATGATAAATATTGGTTGCCTCTTTTATTAGAAAATAAACTCTTTAAAGGAAATTTTGAATTTGATTTGGAAGGAAAAATAGCAAAATATGAATTAAAAGAAATTAAAGAACCCTTTTAAAATGAATCTTATTCCTGAAAAACAAGTAAAAAGATATTTAGATGACTTGTTAGTAGAATTAAATGTAAAAGAATTCTTAAAAGAAACACTAAACAAATTTATTAATACAGCAAATAAATATTGGAATTCCTATGATTTAAGTGAATATCAAGAAAAAGCAAATCTTCTTTTAAAAAAATACAAAATAGAAGAAAAAATAGAACACAAATAAAATGCAATGGACTGAAAAATATCGCCCAAAATTCTATGGAGAAGTTCGAGGACAAAATCTAGCAGTTGAAAAAATAAGAGAATTTGCTAAGCATAAAGGAGGTTTAAAAAAAGCAATACTTTTATATGGTCCACCTGGAACAGGAAAAACTACTCTAGCTTATGTTGCTGCAAATGAAATCAATGCAGAGATTTTTGAATTAAATGCTTCTGATTTAAGAAACAAGGACAAGCTTAATGAAATATTAAAACCAGCAATAGAACAAAAATCATTAACAAAATCAAACAAAATAATACTAATTGATGAAGTAGATGGTATTTCTGCAGTAGATAGAGGAGGCTTAAATCAATTAATTTCTTTAATAGATTCTACAAAATATCCTATTATTATAACTGCAAATGACATTTGGAATAAAAAATTTAGTTCTTTAAGAAAAAAATGTGAATTAATTCAATTAAAAGAAATTGATTACAAAACAATAAAGGATACTTTAATTTTAATTTTAAGAAAAGAAAAAAATTTTGTTGAAAATGATATTCTAACAAATATATCAGTAAAAGCAAAAGGAGATTTAAGAGCTGCAATAAATGATTTACAAATAATTGCAGGAATGGAAGGAAGTGAAGGAATATTAGATGAAAGAAATAAAGAAACTGATATTTTTAGTGCATTAAGACTAATATTCAAAGGAAAACCTACAAATGATACTTTAAAAATATTTGATTCTGTTAATATGAACACAGATGAAATTATTCTCTGGATTGAGGAAAATATTCCAAATGAATATGAAGGAGAAGCACTAGCAAAAGCCTATGATCTTCTTAGCAAAGTAGATATCTTTAAAGGAAGAATATACAAGCAACAATACTGGAGATTTTTATTATATGAAAGAATATTTCTAAGTTATGGAATTTCCTCTTCAAAAAAAGAAGTAAAAAATCTAGGATTTACTAGCTATAAAAAACCAGACAGAATTCTAAAAATTTGGTTAAATAATCAAAGAACAGCAAAAAAGAAAACTATTGCAAAGAAATATGCACAATATGTTCATGTTGGAGAGAAAAGAGCATTAAAAGAATTTCCTTTAATAAAAAGCATAATAATTTCTAATCCTTTAATACAAAAAGAACTTAAATTAACAGAAGAAGAAATAAATTATTTATCTAATTAATACTTTTCTTCCTTTATTTACAAACTCGCTTTGAAATTCTAAAGACAATCTTTCAATTTCTGCTAATTTCTGTTTATTCTGTTTATTAAATTTTTGTTTAACATATCTATCAAAAGAAGATTTTATTGCTTTTTTATTTATTTTGTCTTTAAAAGAATCTTCTTCAGAAGAACTTATTAAAAAAGAATTTTCTAAATTAAAATAAGCTTCTGCGATTTCTTTGCTTTGAAAATCTCTATCTGAATCAAAAGCAATATTTTTCAAAACAAGATATTATCTTCTCTTATTAAAAAAGAATTTGTCAAAATTTTTATTATAATTATATTTAATAGATTCTTCAGGAAAGAAATTTAAAATTCCAATAAAAATATCTCTAAAATTATATTGTCTTTCTTTCATAATAAAATTATACAAAATAAAGTTTAAAAGAATTGTTGGACCAATTTAACACTGAGCAGTTGTTGAAGTTCCTGTTGTTTCCCAACCAAAAAAAGGACTTGGAGTTTCTAAAGATAATTCTTCTCCACATTCTTCGGGAATATTTCCTTCAGTAAAAGATTGGCAAATTGTGTCTAAATAAGATGCAGAATCTCTTGCGCTTTGAACAAGTTGTCCATTAATAACTAAAGTGGGACTTCCTCCAATATCATATTGCTCATTTAATTCTTTATCTACATCAAATAAAGGATAATAACCACTTAACCACGAGGATTCATCTTCAATATTTGCAGTTATTGAAAATTCTTCATCTGCCTCATCCATACAATTTTGTAATTTAGTTTTATCTATTCCTGCTTGATTCAAACAATAATCCACATCATTTCCATTTTTAATATATCCATTAGTTTCAACTCCATCTCCTTCTAAGAAACAATTCATATAATCTATTAATTTTTCTGGAGCAATTTTTTGAACACAATACTGCCTTAAATTCTCTTTACCTTCTGTTTCTCCATGCATTAAATAATATACAAATCTAAGTTTAAAATCGATTTTATCACCTAAAAGCTCAACTACAGGAAGAATTCCTTTTTCAGCTTGAGTTCCATAAGGACAATAACTCATAACAAATAATTCTACTACTGGCTTATCTGCTTTTGGAATATTAGAGATTTCTTCTTTTTCAGAAGATTCTGGTTCTGAAAGAGCACTCATCATTCCTAACAAAGAACCATCTTTAGTTAAATAATAAGGAATAGGATATTCTTCTCCTTCATAACTAAAATAAATTGAATATAAACAATTTTCAGATTGTATATCTGTTATTTCAATATTTTCTGAATCTGCTCCTTGTGATTCAAGAGTATTTAAAAAAATAGATTCTGCTTCTTTTTCTGAGATAACTTTTCCAGTAAGTGCATTTGGTAAACCTGAAAATACTAATAAAAGTGCAAAGATTCCTAAAACAATAGTAGAAACAATCCATGGATTTTTTCTAATTTTTTCAGTTGTACTTATCTTTTTAGAACTTCTAGAAGGTTCTGAAGCTTCTGGATTTGGAAGATTTTCAAAGTCCATTAAAAAACTTAGTAAGGTTCTTTTAAAAACATTTTGGTGAAACAATGCAATATAAAATTATAAAAAACCATCTAAACTAACTATATTATGGGATATGATATTATAACTGGAAGAAATATTTCAGATAAAAAAATCTTTGGAAATAGAGGTTTAATTTCAATTGGAAAAGGTTATGTAAAAATGGGACAATACACTTCAATGAGTAATAGAATTCTAATGGATGTTGCAAGAAGTCATGTAGTTTTAGTTGCTGGAAAAAGAGGTTCTGGAAAATCCTATACTCTAGGAGTTTTAGCAGAGGAAATTTCAAATTTGCCAAAAGAAGAAAGTCAAAATATTGCTTCTCTAATTTTTGATACAATGGGAATTTTCTGGACAATGAAATATAAAAATGAAAAAGATAAATTTCTTCTTCAAGAATGGAATCTTAAACCAAAAAATTTGCCTGTAAAAATTTTTGTTCCATATGGACATTATGATTCTTATTTAGAAAAAGGAATACCTATTGAAGAAAAATTTGCACTAGATATTTCAGAAATGAGTGCAGAAGATTGGATTCTAACTTTTGGATTAAAAATTATTGATCCAGTATCTATTTTAATTCAAAGAATAATAAATGAGTTAAAAGAACAAGAATTTGGAATTTTAGAAATAATTAATAAAATAAAAAAAGATTCAAATAGTTCTAGTGAAACTAAAAATGCTGCAATTTCTCTTTTTGAAGCAGCAGATACTTGGGGAATTTTTGCAAAAGAAAAACAAGAAGCAACTTCTGTAAAAGATTTAATAAATGCAGGAACAACCTCTATTTTAGACTTAAGTGTATATAATTCAGTTGGAACATTTAATGTAAGAGCTCTAGTAATAAGTTTAGTCTCTAGAAAAATTTTCAATTCAAGAATGAATGCTCGAAAAAAAGAAGAAATTAAGAATATTACAAGAGGGTTTGATTATCTTGCTTCTACAGAAAAAAAAGAAGAGCCTCTAGTTTGGATATTTATTGATGAAGCACATGAATTTCTTCCTTTAAATGAAAAAACTCTTGCAACAGATTCATTAGTTCAATTATTGAGAGAGGGTAGACAACCTGGAATTTCTCTAGTTCTAGCAACTCAACAGCCAGGACAAATTCATTCAGATGTTATGACTCAATCAGATATAATTATTTCACATAGAGTTACTTCTGAAAATGACTTAAAAGCATTAAATCAAATTATGCAAAGTTATTTGTTGGAGAGTATAAAGCAATATATGGACGAGCTTCCAGCTATAAAAGGTTCTGCAATTATACTTGATGACAATTCTGAAAGAATATATCCTATGAAAATACATCCGAGATTTACTTGGCATGGTGGAGAAGCTCCAACAGCAATAAGAGCTGAAAAAGAACTATAGAAATTTTTTTAAAGTAATCATTTTGATTCTTTATTATGGAATATCTTAAAATAGCCGAAAATTTTGCGAGAAATATTTGGAAAAGCAAAGAAAATATTAAACTAGTTGACTTAATGCTTTTTGGTTCTTTAGTTCATAAAAAAAATACTCCTCATGATATTGATTTATTAATTATACATGAAAATCCCTTATTAGACAGATTTCAATTTGAATATGTTGATTTAAAAATAGATATCATAAGAAAATTATATTCTTTACAAAAATTATTAGGAAAAGAAATTAATCTAGAAAAAATAATAAATAATACTGGTACAGAAGAATTAATCAAAAAAAATTTGTTCAATACAAAATATATGAATTTTTCTTTTTTTGAAGATGAAAATTACAAAAATCTTTGGATAGAAAATAATAAAAAATATCATGATATCTCTATTAAAAAAAATAGAATAGGAAATGAAACTTTTGAAGAATGTATCTTTCGACAAGGATTGTTATGGAATCCAAAACTAGAAAAGTATTGTATTCCTGCTAGAAACAAATATAAAATTTAATCACTCAACTCTAAAATCTATTCTTAATCTAATTTTGTATGGAGCAATTTCTCCTGCATTTTTTATTTTTAATATTTTTATTTTCTTTTTGAATTTTTTAGCTTCTGCTTTTATTTTTTCAACAATCTTTTCTTTTTCATTTACAAGACAAAAATCATAATAAAAAATTCTAGTTCCTTTTTTACTTAATTTAAATGCAAACTCAAGAAAACTATCTTTTAATTGTGGACGAGGCATTGCAATCACATCAAATTCAGAAGGCACCAAAGTTCCTCTTATGTTAACTTCTCCTTTACAAATCTTCTCTGCAACTTTCTTAATATCTCCAGGTAATAATTTAACTTTATTCTTAACTTTATTTAACTCAATATTTAGTTTAGCGTATTTATTTGCTTCTCTATTAATCTCATTAGAAAATATTTCTCTTGCTAAAGAATTTTTAGCAATAACAATTGGTAAAGGAGCAATTCCTGCAAACATAACTAAAACTTTATCTCCTTTTTTAATTTTCTCTGCAATTTCTTTTCTCTCATTACTTAATCTAGGAGAAAAATAAGTTTTATCTATATGAAACCTAAATAAACAATTATTCTCTTTATACAAAACTTCCTTGATTTTTTCGCCTGCAATATAATTTGTTGAAAGCTTTCTTAATCTTCCCTTTATCTTTCCTTTTTTTTCTAAAACAGTTTTTATGACTCTTTGCTCTTTTAATAGATTCTCTGCAAATTTTTTCTTTTCTACTTTTTTAAAATCCTTAGGAAATCTAACAACTGCAATATTTCCCAACAAATCATAAGAATTTACTTTTTTCATAAAATAAAAAATAAAAAAGAGAATTTAAAGGTTGTGGGAAGATTTATAAAAATAAAAATGCTATATTAATAATGGCACTACCTTATTTTTTTTATGCAATAAATGGAGAAATAATTGCAATGAGTGCTTTTTTTCTAATTTTTTTGGCTTTTATTGCTTATATCTTGTCAAAAGTTTTCAAAGATAGATATGGAAATGTTAATACAATGACTGTAGGAGTTATTGCTTTTTGTAGTTCATTTTTAATTGTGTATTTTGGAAGAAACTTTATGTATACTCTTCTTACAAATTTAAGAATTCCTAGTGTAATTTTGTATATTTTAAGTGGATTAGCAATTTTATTTTTATTATATCTCTTTAGAAAAAAAATAAAATTCTGCATGATATTAATGTTAATTGGAGCAGGATTAATTCTAATGGGAGCATTAACAGATTGGTTTTATAATGCTTGGTTTGTTATTGTTTTTGGAATAGTTATTCTTATTTTTGGATTTTGGCTGTGTTTAAAAAAAAAGAAAAAATTAGGAAATTCTGATTCTAATTATATAGATTCAAATTCTAAACCTGTAAATTCCAAAAAAAATAGAGTAAAACTTTTAATAAAAGAATCTAAAAGATTTAAAAGAAAAGCAAAAAAAAGAAAAGGTTCAAAGGGAGAAAAAAATCCAAAGTTTTATGGAGGATGGGCTCATTTTATACACTATTTAAGTAAAAGAGGATATGGACACAATGAAGCTTCAATTGCAGGATATTTTCTGGTTTCTAAAGGAGAATTTGTGAGTATATTTAATCGCTATGGGCTTGTCAAATAATTTTTTAATCAAATCAAAACCATTTATCTAATCCTTTTTGCTTATTTTTCTCAGTAATATCTCTTAATTTATCTAATTGTTTATTAACTCTATCTTCTGAAAAATCATGTCTATTTACTAATATTTCTTTTATTTTATCTTCATTTATTTTTCCAAAATTAAAGTCAAAATCTTTTATATTTGGTTTATGAAATAATTCAAAAATCTCTTTCCAATCAAATTTATCTTCTTCAGGTAATCCAAGAATTTGCTCTTCCACACTCTTAAAAATTAAAACTGGTTGTTTATATCTTTTAACAATATCTAATGCTCTTTTTTGTCCAATTCCAGGAATTCCTCGTGGATTATAATCTGTTCCAACTAAAATTCCTAAACAAATAAGTTGGTCCAAATTTATCTCAAGTAAATTTAAAACTCTTTCTAATTCAATTAGTTCTGGCTTTATTTCAATCCATCCATTAATAGTTCTTCTTTTTCTAGCCATTGTTAAATTTTGTATAAGTGCTTTTGCTCCAAAAAGTAAACTATCATAATCCTGACTAATTGCTGCAAAGACTTCTTTTTTTCTAGATAAATAAGCTGCTTGTGCTTCTCCTTCTCCAGGAGCTTGAATAACTGAAATGCCCATTGCCTCTAAAAGTTCTTTGCTCTCTTCAATCATTTCATCTTCTAATCTAATTAACTGACTTCCATATCTTCTCATTCCAGAAATATCTTCTTCTGATTTTGCTTTTTCATATTTACTATATGCAAGTTCTCTTCCAGCTTCTCTATTAATATGAGTCTTTAATTTCTGTTCAGGAGGTTTTCCATCAAAAACATAAACTAATTTTATTTCTTCTGATAATAAATTTATATTTCTATAAAAAATTCCAGACAAATGACTTGTAACTCTTTTTTTATTATCTCTTAAAGGAGTTCCATCTGCTTGTCTAATTGTAGATAAAAATTGATAAAGAATATTAAATGCATCTACACAAACTATTTTTCCTTTTAAATTTGAAATTTCAATTTCTTTTCTAGGTATAATTTCACGTATATTTAATCCCATTTTAATTTAATAAGCTAAGTTAAAGAAATATAAATAATTATCTAAAATATATTTAAATCTTGTCTAATTTCTGCAAGATAATTTATCATTTGAACAGCATCCATTTTAGAAGAATTTTTCATTTCTGTTCCATCAGGCCCTTTATATCCTGCTTGTTTTAATTTTCTAAAGAGAGATTTAAATTTAGATTTATTACCTTTTCTATAAAGTTCTTTATAATCTTGAGAAGAGAGTATATTATAGTGAACAAGTTTTTCTTTATTTAATTGAGAAATTCTAGGAGGAGCTCCATTAAATGCTAAATTCAATAAATCTGCTAAACAACGTCCTCTAGAGCCATTTTCATCCTCATCTGGATTATAATTTATAGCATCCTCTAAAATATTAATTTGACTTGGACTAAGTTTTATATATTTCATATATTTGTAACTCATAAGTAGTATATAAATTTTACTATTTGCTTTCTAAATTAAAAAGATTATTAAATAATATTGTTTTTAAAAATAAAGGAGGTTTAAAAAATATGCTTGGAAGTACTCTAATAGGACTTATTGCTTTAGTTTGTGCAATTTGGGTGATTTATGATGTTTTCACAAATAATAAAAAGTTGAAAACAGGCACTAAAATTCTTTGGACAGTTCTTGCTATTTTATTTAGCATAATAACTGCAATAGTCTATTATTTTGTTGGAAAAAAGAAATAATTACTTTATGCATGAACAAGGTTTATATCCTTGATTCAATGCTTTTTCTTTTGTTTTAAATTTGATTTTAGTCTTTGGTTTAATATTTTGGGCATAAGGACAATTAAATAAATGGAATTTTTTTCCTTCTTTTGAAGCAATATAAAAATTACTTAGTTTTTTTTTAGTTGAAGAAGATTTTTTAGTTTTCTTAACTTCTGTAGTTTTAATTGGCTTTTTTTCTTCTGTTTTTTTCTCTTCTAATCTTGCTAATTTTCTTAGAAGTCTAATCTGGGTTTCTCTCAATTGCATAAACTCATCTTGAAGCCGAATTATGTCTGCTTTAACTCTCTGAAAAGAGTGGGATATATTTTCTTCAACAGCAGTTATTTTTTCCATAATTTTTTAGATATATGCATATATTTAAATCTTTCTATTGTAGACATTTTATAGTGACATCGCAATAAAAAGGACTAAATTCTCAAGCTTTTTATACTTGTTATTCTAAAAAGAAACATGAAAACAACATTTATTCCAGTTGATTATGATTATTTTGATTTTGAAGGAAGAAATTATGCAAAAATTATAGGAAGAAATGAAAAAGGAAAAAGAATATGTGTAATTGACTCTTGTCCTGTGTATTTTTGGGCGATATTAAAACCTAATTTAAAAGAATCAAAAATAAAAAAATTAATTGAAAAAATATCAAAAATACAATTAAATGTAAAAGCAAGAAAAACTAAAGTAGAAAAAGTTGAAATTCACAAAAAATCTTTTTTAGAAAAAGAAGTAAAAGCTCTTAAAATATTTGCAACAAACTACAAAGATCTACAAGACATTGCAGATAAATTGGATTTTCCTGAAATAGAGAAAAGAAGAGGATATGATTTAGGATATATCACTCATTATATTATTGAAAAGAAATTACATCCTCTAAATAAATATGAAATCTCTGGAGAAATGCTTCATAATTCTTCAAAATTTGGAGGAATAGATAATAATTTAGACGTAGATTTTTGTATAAACTTAGAAAAAATAAAAGAATTAGAAAAAGAGGAAGATTTCTCTCCAAAAATTCTGGCCTATGATATTGAAACAGATAAATTAGAAATTGGAAAAGGAGAAATATTGATGGTTTCTCTAGTAGGAGAAAATTTCAAAAAAGTTATTACTTGGAAAAAAACCAAATCAAAACCGAATTATGTGGAATATGTAAAAGACGAGTCAGAATTAATTGAAAAATTTGTAGAAAATGTTAGAAAGATTTCTCCTGATTTTTTAGTAGGATATTTTTCAGATGGATTTGATTTGCCTTATTTAAAAGCAAGAGCACAAAAATTAAATTTAAAATTAAATCTAGGGTTAGATGATAGTCAACCAAAATTTTCAAGAGGAATTATTAATACAGGAAAAATAAGTGGAATTACACACATAGATATTTTAAGATTCATTCGAACTGCTTATTCTCAATATATGCAATCAGAAACTCTGACTCTAAATGAAGTTGCAAAAGAATTTTTAGGAGACTCTAAAAAAGAATTTCAAATAAAACATTCTTCTAAAATAAAAAATAATGAATGGAATAAATATTATGAATATAATTTACATGATTCAGTTTTAACTTTAGAACTTTTTAAAAAATTCTGGCCTGATTTATTAGAATTTACAAAAATAATTCAGGAGCCAATATTTGAAATATCTAGAAATGGATTATCAAAACAAGTTGAATCTTATATTTTGCACAATTTAGAAAGATTTAATGAAATTCCTGAAAAACGTCCAATTGCTGATGAAATTTCAAAAAGAAGAATTCGTCAAAAAGTAGAGGGTGCTTTTGTTTTAGAGCCAAAACCAGGAATCTATGAGAATTTAGTAATGTTTGATTTTACTTCTATGCACACTAGCATAATTATCTCAATGAATATTTCAAAATCAACACTACTAGAAAAAAAAGAAAAAAAGGCATATTCTATTGAAACAAAACAAGGAGAATTTTATTTTTCAAAAAAAACAGGATTTTTTCCTAAATTATTAAATGAAATATTTGAAAAA
This sequence comes from Candidatus Pacearchaeota archaeon, assembly GCA_017609755.1. Lineage (GTDB taxonomy): Archaea > Nanobdellota > Nanobdellia > Pacearchaeales > GW2011-AR1 > JAFCEV01. The sequence continues at coordinate 7,353 of JAFCDI010000007.1, read as the reverse complement.
AGAAAAAAATATAAAAAAGAATATAAGAAAAATCCTAATCCAATAACTCTAGCAAGAAACAATGCTTTCAAAGTATTGTCTGCATCTGCACATGGATATATTGGATTTTTTGGTGCAAGATATTATTCAATTGAATGCTCTGCAGCAATTCTTGCATTTGTTAGAAAATTCAATAAAGAAATTATTGAAAAAACAGAAAAATCAGGATATTCTGTGATTTATGGAGATACAGATAGTGTTGCATTTACTACACAAGGAAAATCAAAAAAAGATATTAAAAAATTTCTAGAAAAATTAAATAGTGAACTTCCAGGAATAATGGAACTAGAATTAGATGATTTTTATAAAAGAGGAATCTGGGTTACAACTAGAAAAGGAACTTTAGGCGCAAAGAAAAAATATGCTTTAATTGATGAAAATAATAACATAAAAATAAGAGGTTTTGAAACAGTTAGAAGAGATTGGTGTCAATTAGCAAGAAAAACTCAAAATAGAGTAATTGAATTAGTTCTTAAAAAAGGAAATGAAAAAAAAGCTTTAGAATATGTAAAAGAAATTGTTAAAAAAATAAAAAATAGAGAAATATCTAAAGAAGATATTTTAATAAAAACTCAACTAAAAAAACCTCTATCAGAATACAAAGCAGTATCTCCTCATGTTATTGCTGCTAGAAAAATGCAGGAAAAGGAAATTCCAATAGGAGAAGGAAATTTAGTTAGATATTATATTGCTGAAACAAAAGATAAAAAGAAATTAGTAAGAGATAAAGTAAAGCTTCCAGAAGAAGAAGGAGAATACAATATAGAATATTATTTAGAAAGACAAATTTTACCTGCAATTGAAAATATTTTTCATATCTTTGGAATTGAAATAAAAGAGATTATTGATGGAAAAAAACAAATGTGCTTGAATGATTTCTAGAGGCAAAGATTTAAAAAAACAAATTACTGATAAATATCTCTAACAGGAGTAAATAAACATGACTAACAAAAATATTGATGAATTCAAAGAATCATTTAAAATGTACAAAAAAGTTCTAGAGGAACATCCTGAAATAAAAACTGCCCTAGAAAATAATAAAAGATTAGAAAAAGAAATAGAAGAAAATAAAGAACAAAAAAGAATGCTAATTCATGAATTTAAAAATTATCTAAATAATGTTTTAGGATTTACTTCACTATTAAAAGAAGAAATTTATGAAACAGAAAATGATAAAAATCAAATTATAGAAATTATAACTAAATCTGCAGAAATAATGAATAACTTAACAGATATTCTATATTTAGAAAATCTTTCAAAAGAAGAAATAAAAAGTAAATCAGAACCTATAATTTTAGAGAATATTGTAAAAAAACATGCAATTATCAGAAACAAATATATGAAAGATGAAAAAATAGGATTACATTTAAAATACAATCAATTGCCTTATCACAAACCTCTAAAAATTAAGGCAAATAAAGCAATAATTAATTCTATTTGGGGAACTCTTTTTAATAATTCTCTAAACTGGGCTCCTGAACTATCTAGTATAACTCAATCTTTTAGAATAAATAGGAACGAGAATTTAGAAATAATAATGGAAAATGAGTATGTTGAAAAAAAGCTTAGACAAAATGGACTTGGAGAAGGAATAGGAATTCCTTTTACAAAAAAAATATCTGAGATTTTAGGAGGTTCTTTTAATATTTATAAAAATTCATCTAAAATAAAAAAAGATTATGATGTAGATGAATGGTGGGGATATAAAAAAGCAAGAGATTTAAAAGAAGACAAAAAAATATTTGGAGTAAAATTAATACTTCCTTATGAAAAAATTGAATAATTCTTTTAAAGCAATCCAATAATCTTAAAAATCACTTCTATCTCTTATTTAAATGAGAAGAAATTATGAACCAAAACTCTTATTTCTAGAAAGAATGAAATTACTTCTTAAAGAAGATTTTAAGAAATATCTAAAAATTTTAAAAGAAGTTCCAGTAAAATCAATAAGAGTTAATTCTCTAAAAATTTCTCCTGAAGAATTAAAAAAAAGATTAGAAAAAAAAGGATGGAAAATAAACCAACTCTGGAGAAATCATCCTGAAGTTATGATAGTTGAATCTGAACTTTTACCAGGAGAATTAGGAAGAGCATTAGAACATTTATTAGGATATTATTATGTTCAAGAATTAGCAAGCATGTTACCAATTATTGCATTAAATCCAAAGAATAATGAGAGAATATTAGATTTGTGTGCTGCTCCAGGAAGTAAAACAACTCAATTAAGTGCAGAAATTAAAAATTCTGGATTAATAATTGCAAATGAAATTAATTTGGGAAGAATAAAGATTTTAGCTTCTAATTTAGAAAGATGTGGTGTTACAAATACAATAATAACTAGAAAAGAAGGAAGAGCTTTATGTAGTAAATTAAAAGAATTAAATTTTAAATTTGATAAAATTTTACTTGATGCTCCTTGCTCTGGAGAAGGAACAATAAGAAGTACTCCAGCAACATATTCAATGTGGAATTTCAAAACAATAAAACGTCTTTCAAGAATTCAAAAACAATTATTTGAAACTGCTTTTGAAATTTTAGAGATTGGAGGAGAAATAGTTTATTCTACTTGTACTCATGCTCCAGAAGAAAATGAAGAAGTTTTAGATTATATTTTAGAAAAATTTCAAGATAAAATAGAAATTAAGGAAATTTCCTTACCTATTAAATGTCGTCCAGGAATTCTAGAATGGAAAGACAAGAAATACAATAAAGAAGGAGGGATTCTTTATTGCTAAATTCAAAAAATTAAAATGAGATTAAAAATTCTAAACACAAAGGAGAAAAAACAAATAGAGAATTATTTAAAGAAAAGATTTGGAATACATAAAATTCCAGGAATTTTATTAAAAAGAGGTGAAGAAAGAATATTTCTTTTTTCAGGAGAGATAAATCTCAAAAAAATAATTGAATTAGACGAAAAGATACTTTTAGAAAGAGTTGGAATTTATTTTGCAAAATTAATAAATAATGAACCCAAATTAAGTTTAGAAGGAGTTCAAATATTAAAAAATCAAATAAAAGATAATATTTTTGAAATTAATAAGAATCAAGCAGAAAAATGGATGGCTGGACAAGAATTAAATATAAAAACAAAAAAGAGAGGATTTATAATTATTAAATATCAAGAAGATTTATTAGGTTGTGGAAAAGCATCAGAAGAAAAAATAACTAATTTCATACCTAAATCAAGGAGATTAAAATTAAAATGAATAAAAAAGCAATAATTAAAGCAGGACAAATTGCAATAGAAGCTAAAAAATATGCAAGAAGTTTTGTAAAAAAAGGAACTCCTTTATTAGATATTGCAGAAAAAATTGAAAGCAAAATAATAGAATTAGGAGGAAAACCTGCATTTCCAACAAACATCAGCATAAATGAAGTAGCAGCACATTATACTCCTTTTTACAATGATGAATCTCTTGCTCATGGTTTAATTAAAATAGATTTAGGTGTTTCAGTAGAGGGATGGATAGCTGATACTGCTTTTTCTTTGGATTTAGAAAATAATGAAGAAAATAAAAAATTAATTGAGGCTTCTAAAAAAGCTTTAGAAAATGCTCAAAAAATTCTAAAAATTGGAATCTCCACTAATGAAATTGGAAAAATAATAGAAGAAACAATTGAAGCTCAGGGATTTCTTCCAATAAGAAATTTATCTGGACATGAAATGGAAAAAAATGAATTACATGCTGGATTAAGTATTCCAAATATAAATGAAAAAAAAGGAATGATTTTAAAAAAAGGATTATATGCAATAGAACCTTTTGCAACAAATGGAAGTGGAAGAGTTTATGATGGAAAACCCTCAGGAATTTACATTTTAACAGATAGTAAAAATATTAGAAGTCCAATTGCAAGAGAAATTTTAAATTTTATATTAGAGGAATATTATAATCTTCCTTTTTGTTCTAGATGGTTAGTTAAAAAATTCGGAGCTAAAGCCTTGTTTGGTTTAAAACAATTAGAAGAAAATGGAAATTTGCATCATTTTCCTCAATTAATTGAGATTGGAAAAGGTAAAGTCGCACAAACAGAAAATACAATTTTAGTGGAAGAAGAAGTTAAAGTTACTACAAAAGAAGATTAAGAAACATAAGAAAAAGAGGATATTTTTAAATATAGAAATACTTAAATATTTATAAAAAGAGAAAAAACAATGGAACAAACGATAGTAAATGGTTCCACAAACACATAAATAAATTAAGAGAAAAAGGTTTTACAGGGAAATTTGTAGCAATTAAAAATTCTAAACCTCTTACTTCTGGAGAAAATCTTGATATATTAATAAAAGATATAGAAAAAAAAGGTGAAAACCCTTCATTTGTATTTATAGAATTTGTTCATCCAGAAGGATATATTCTTATTCTGTAAAATGAAGAAAATTCCCTTACAGGTTTACAATTTAAAAGATTAACCTAAATAACTTCCTGCAACAGGAATTGCTGCTTTTGTAGATTGTAAAAAGTTTTCCTCAATTTTTCTATAAACATCAATAGTTGATTTATTTACACTTGGTTTTATTTTTTTAATTGCTTCTTCAAAATGCTTCTTTTTTACTAATTTAGAATCCATTGATTCTCTTAAAGCAACCATTGCAGCTTCTCTTACTAAAGATTCAATATCTGCTCCAGTATATCCTTCTGTTTTCTTTACAAAATCTTTTAAAAACTTCTCTCTTTCTTTTTCTTGAAATAATTTTTTATCTCCAAGAGGCATCTTTTTAGTATGAATCTTTAAAATGTTTAATCTTCCTAATTCTCCAGGTGCATTTACTAATAGAATTCTATCAAATCTTCCTGGCCTTAATAAAGCAGGATCTAACATATCAGGACGATTTGTTGCTCCAATAATTAAAACTTCATTTAAATCTTCTAAGCCATCCATTTCAGCTAACAATTGATTTAAAACTCTCTCTGTTACTTTTGTTCCTTGTTCAACTCCTCTTTTTCCTGCTAGAGCATCTATTTCATCAAAAAATACAATACATGGTGCAACTTGTCTTGCTCTTTCAAATATCTTTCTAACTCCTTCTTCTGACTTTCCTACCCACATACTTAAAAGAGAAGGTCCTTTAACTTGAATAAAATTAGCTTCTGACTCCTTTGCAACTGCTTTTGCTAAGAGAGTTTTACCTGTTCCTGGAGGTCCATATAATAAAATTCCTCTTGAAGGACGAATTCCCATTCTTTTAAAACTCTCTGGATTTTTTAATGGCCATTCAACTGCTTCTACTAATTCACTTTTAATCTTATCTAAACCACCTACTGCTTCCCATCCTATAGTCGGAGTCTCAACTAAAACCTCTCTCATAGCTGAAGGACGAACAACTTTTAAAGCATCCATAAAATCAGAATGTTTTATAATTAATTGCTCTAAAATCTCTTTTGGAATCTGCTCATCTTCATTTTCACTATCTATTTTTAATTTTGGTAAATGTTTTCTCAAAACACCCATTGCTGCTTCTTTTGTTAGAGCTTCTAAATCAGCACCTACAAATCCATGAGTTAATGCAGCAAGTTCTGTTAATTTAACATCTTTTAGGGGCATTCCTCTTGAATGAATTTTTAGAATTTGCAATCTTCCTTCTTTACCAGGAACACTAATTTCAATTTCTCTATCAAATCTTCCAGGACGTCTTAAAGCAGGATCAAGAGCATTAACTCTATTTGTTGCTCCAATAACAATAACCTGTCCTCTTGATTTCAAACCATCCATCATTGTTAAAATCTGACTAACAACTCTTCTCTCTACTTCTCCTCCAACATCTTCTCTTTTAGGAGCAATAGCATCTAATTCGTCAATAAATATAATAGAAGGAGCATTTTTTTCTGCTTCTTCAAAAATATCTCTTATTTTTTTCTCAGATTCTCCATAAAATTTAGACATAATTTCAGGACCATTTAATAAAATAAAATTAGCTTCTGATTCATTTGCAACTGCTTTTGCTAAAAGAGTTTTACCTGTTCCAGGAGGTCCGTGTAATAAAACTCCCTTAGGAGGTTCAATTCCTAATCTTTGAAAAATTTCAGGACGTTTAATTGGAATCTCTACCATTTCTCTTATTTTCTTAATTTCATCAGTAAGTCCTCCAATATCTTCATAAGTTATTTCAGGAACACTCTCTTCACTAATTTCAACTGCTTTTGGACTTAGAGAAACCATTGTGTTCTCAGTAATTCTAACTGGAACATTCGGATTTACAGAAACAACCAAAAACTTAATTTGAGAAATTCCTCCTCCTAAATTTCCAAAACCCATTCCACCAAACAAATCATTTAAATTTCCAAAAATATCTCCCATTTCACCAAACTCTTCTGACATTAAGTCTTTTCTTCTTTGAACACCTCCTAAAACAACAACATCTCCTTTAACTACTGTTCTTCCTAATAAACCATTTCTTAAATGTTCAGGATCTCCTTGAACCATTATTCCTTTTTGTGCAGGAGCAATTGTAATTTTTTTTGCTTCTTTAATTTCTGCTTTAGAAATTTTAACAGGCTCTCCAATACCTGTTTTTGCATTTCTTCTTAATATACCATCAATTCTAATTATTCCTTCTCCAACATCAGCAGGATAAGCTCTATCAGCAATTGCAATTGTCTCTCTATTTCCTTTAATTACAATAGCATCTCCTCTTCTAATTCCCAAATTTCTCATTATATCTGCATCAATTCTAGCAATTCCCTTATATGCATCATCTTGTAGTGCTTCAACAACTTTCAATGAAATTTCTTTTTTACTCATTTTTCTTTTTTGATTTTTTAATTATAAATGATTTTTTATTTTCTGGATTTGCAGAGTCATAAAATTCCTTAGTATAAACAACTGGTTTATTATTTTTAATTAGTTTATATTCTTTTGCCTTTATAATTCTTGTATTTTCATTTGGAATATTAAAATTAAGACTTAATTTTCCAAAGTCTTCAAAACATAATTTAACCATTTCATCCATCATTTTCTCTTGCTCTCTCATAAAAGAAACTATTTCTTTTGGAATTGAAACAGCATAACTATTTCCCACTAATCTCATTTTAACTTCAAATTCTTTATTTTTTAAATTCACAAATTTGTTGTATTCTTGCTCATCTAAAGGATGTATAATTTTTTCTCCACAATTTGGACATATCATTGCTCTAAAAACAAAGCCATTTTTTCTAAATTTAACTTTGTTCATTTTTGTTTCGCATTTCTTACATAAAATTGAGTTTTCAAATATGTCACTAATCATTTTAAAATATAATGCCACAGATCCTTTGGAAATGTGGCTAGGGGTTGAAAGAAGGTATAGAAGTGTATACCTATTGTGTATACAGA
>JAFCDI010000022.1 GCA_017609755.1 Candidatus Pacearchaeota archaeon | reverse complement strand
AAATTATCTAACTACCTATTTAGAAACAATTCAATTTTTTTAGGATTCTTTTTTATATCTTTGACAATTGTAGCAGGCCCTATTATTGTCACAGCTCCTAAATCTCCTTTTGCAAGACTATTTGCAAGGTTTTGTCTTATCTTGCCAAAGAACCCCTGTGAATTTTCTCCGTTTCCAGAGATAACAGCTAGTTCAATTCCTTTGAAACCTTTCACATGTCCAATCATAGCCATGGTGTCTCCAATTAATCTAGCTTCTTCTTCAGCTTTGAGTTTACCTTGCAATATAAGTATATTATTTCCTAAAACAATGTTTAAAATTTTTCTAATACGTCCTGTGCTATCCAAATCTCTTATTTCAGAAAACGGAAGAAATTGAATAGAAAATCCTTTGATTTTTCCTATTTTTCCTCTTTTTTTCTTTGCCATTTTTTATCAGGTTTGACTCCTATTTTAAAGGAGGTGCAATAAGAGGAACCTTGGTTCCTTTTATATTATATATATTGTAAAATATACTTTTTAACTTTTACTAAATCTTTTTTGATAATTTAAATATTGATTCATAAAACTCCTCTAGATTTTTTCCATATTTTGCACTTATTCCAATAACTTCATATTCTGGAAATGCAGATTCAATTTGTTTGATATTTGCTTTTTTTAAATCAATTTTATTAGCAACAATTAGAACAGGGATTTTTCTTGCAACAAGATTTCCAATTATAGTTATATTAACTTGGTTATATGGATTTTCAGTTGCATCTAAAACAATTACAACAACATCCATGTCATCTAGCCATTTTATACTTTCAACAATTCCTTGAGTTGCTTCTTTTGCTCTTGTTTTGGCTTCATTTTTCTTAACTTTGTATTTTATAAAATCTTCATAATCTATTTTAGTTGCAATACCTGGAGTATCCACCATCTTAAATGTCATTTTTTTACCTTTGTAAGAAATTTCTACTTTTTCTTTGAATTGAACATTTCTAGTTTCATGAGGAACTTTGCTCACACTTCCCATTTCTTCACCTGTAAAATCCTTACAAATTCTATTAGCTAAACTTGTTTTTCCTGAATTAGGAGGCCCATAAAAGCCCAATCTTACATCTCTTTTTCCTTTAAATAATCCAAAGAATATTCCTTTGAAAAAATTTTTAAAAATTTTTATTGCCATATTATCTTTTATAAATTATCTTTATTAAAGTTTTGTATAATTAATCATACTATTTTTTAGGAGGATTCTGAAAGTAAGTTTTAGGAGGGACATCTTGTTGTTTTTTCTCGAGTGTTTTTCTCATAGCAATTTCATACATTCCAGTTCTTCTTCCAGAATATTTTCTAATTGAATATCTTATTTGTTCAGAACTCCATTTTGCCTTTATTAGATTTTCTCTTATTTGCTCATTATCAAGTCCTCTTTTTTTAGAATTTGTTATATAATTTGCTAAATTAAATAAATCATTTTTATTTGGAAATAAATAATCTTCATATCTTCTCCTATACCAAGTTTGAAGAATTAAATAAACAATAAATCCAAAGATTAATAATAAAATCATAATTAAAATGAAAATTGTCCATTTTTTTTGTTCTTCTTGTTGTTTGCTTGTTTTTCCTTCTACATATTTAAAGTCTTCAAGAGACAATTGACTAAATCCAGGTGCTACAAAAAAACCAATATTTGTAAAATTAATTTCTTTTGTTGCAGAGAATCTAATTTCTTTTGAATTTTCATTAATTTCAAATATATAATAATTAGATTGCTCTTGATAATTTTGTCCTTCTATAGTTTTTCCTGTTTTTTCAATAAAGAGATAAATAGGATATTCTAAAATCTCTTTTTTATTTATTGATAAATTAAAGATATTTAGAGAAGTTTCTAGAGTTCCGTTATAATAAGCTGAAAACTCATTAAATCCAACTTTTGCATCAATATAATTAACAAACCAATCCATAATCACAATCTTATATTTTTCTTCTTCTCCTGGCTCATATGAGGAATTTGAGGCAGTTTCTAGGGCAATTAAGTCAATATTTTTTAGTGATGGAAAAGTAACTAATGCTCCTGCTGTTTTTGTGATAAATAATTCTTCTGGAACAATTATTGTCTCTAATTCTTGAAAAATATTGTCTCTTTCTTGTTGAGTTGTTGCAGTTGCATATTCTGAACTTAGATTTAGTAGCTTCTGTTTTAAGAAATTGAGATTTAAAGCAGAAATAAGATTTGTTTTTGTAAATTCATCATATTGTTCTAAATCTAGTTCAATTTCTTCTATATTTTGTAATTTTTCATTTATTGAATTATTAATATCTTGAGAAGAAGAGATAACAATTATTTCTTCTGTAAATATTTCTTCTCCACTAAAATTAAGTTGATAACTATAATTTCCTTCTATATTTGGAGCTTTGAAAGTTGTTTTATCCAAATACAAGTTCTGAAACATAGAAGAATCTATTGTTCCGTAAGTTGAGTCTACACTATATTCAAATTCAGAATTAACATTAATTAGTTCTATTAGAGTTAGGAAATTTCCTAGAGAATCTTCAAATAACGTAGAATTTGATTCATTAGTAAATTGCATTAATATACTAGCATCAATTCCTTGTTCTGGACTATATTCTGTTTCAAGATTATAAGCTGGACTTCCTAGATTATACTCTGAATTAACAAATCCTAAAAGCAGAATAGCAAATAAAAATACAACATAAATTTTGAAGCTTTTTTCACCCATTTTATATTCTATTTAAGAAATAATGTTTTATAAATATTGTCTTGGAAATTATAGATTTTTGAATTTAACAGAAAAGGAAATATTATTATATTCTGTTATCTTATTAATAAGACCAATAAAAATGACTTTAAAAAAATATTTCAATAAGACAAAGAAATTTTTTAGCAATTTGTTTAATTATAAAGAAAAGAAGAGGAATTTAAGTAAGCAATTATTAAAATATGAAAAAGAATTAATAAACCTCTATAATAATTTAATGTTTAGTTTAGAAAGATTTTATTGGAGTTTTGATAATCAAACTCCTCATTTTGTTCCAATAACTTCTCTAAATACAGATTATAGTAGATTATTTAATAAAAATATAAGAGATGAATTTGACATCTATGAGACAAAAAGAGGATTAACACTTCAAAGAAAAGGATTAGAAAATTATATTTAATTTACTTCTTTTTTTTATTTTCAGTTCTTAAACTTAGAGCAACATAGATTCCAATTATTATTGCAATTGTTGCAATTATTCCCCAGGTTCCAAAGAATGGAAGTGCAATTTCAGCAGGACAGTCATAACTAAAAACATTTCCATTAAGTGCATTACATTCTGTTTGACCTTCATTGCTTGTTCCTGAAATCCAAGTTGTTTGAATTGTTCCTGAAGCAACATTTGCATCATCACAAGTTTGAGTAAGAACATAATCTACAATACAATATCCTTGAGATAAATCTCCTGAAGCAGACCAAATTGTATTACATTCTCCACTATCAGAATCCCACATACAAGTGCATTCATAAGTATCACACTCCGGAAGAGTATGAGTAATTCCACAAGGATTTTCAGAAGTACAACAAATTTCTGTAAGATCCATGCAATCTTGAGCTCCAATACACATATCATCAGTACATTCTGTTGGTTCTTCTCCACCTTCATTAAGAACAACTAATTCTCCGCTTTCTATATCACTGTCTCCATTTAATCTAAAATAAAATTCAAATGTAGCATATATGCTGTCTTCATTATCCAGAGCACCAGAAGCAGCTTCTAAATCAGCTTCTTGAATTGTCCAATCTGCAGAAGCTTTTCCATTTGAATCCACTGTTCCAGATATTGTTCTTATGTTGTCATCAGTAACAGAATCTCTTTCTCTAATATAAAAATCAGCAGTGTCTCCTTGAGATAATTCTGAATTAGTAACAATCATTCTAAATGTAATTCCTTCAATAAATATTCTTGGATTTTCTTGACTTGAAGTTATAATTGTTTCATAAGCATCAGCACTAACCCAATTAGGAGCAGGATTAGTACAAGGAGCACAAGGCCCACCACAATCTACTCCTTCTTCACCTTGATTTTGAATTCCATCATCACAAGTCTCATCAACACAACTAGCAGAACATCCATCTCCACTTTGAGTATTTCCATCATCACAATCTTCATCTCCATTCACAATATCATCTCCACAATAACCTCCTTGCAGAGTCACAATA